>CAIWAO010000114.1 GCA_903910745.1 uncultured Burkholderiales bacterium | reverse complement strand
GATATCTGCCTGCATGTTACGTGCAGTTTTTTGAGCAAAGTAAAGTTGCTTCTTGGATAACTCATCATTGATTTGAATCAAATAGGTATCGTTCTTTAAAGCGTTATCAAAGGCCCACAGGTCCAACATAGCCTTTTGTGCGTCAACTATATTCCCAGCACTTAAAGCGTCCAGCAATGCCTTTAGCTTGTTTAAGCGCCCTAACCTTCGTGCTTCAGCCATATTGCTTTGTTGGCCACCCCAACTAGAACCCCAACCATCCACCTTAAAACCATATTCGCTACTCATGATGAGCTCTCCTTTAATCTTTTATAACGTGTTCCCCTTGATCATTTCAAAAAATTTACGACGAAATTCAGACATATTATTGCAATCAACATGCCAAAACAAGAGTCAATTGTTTCTTTATTGCTTTTCTTGGTTAAGAGCGACATAAGCCAATACAACTGCTAAACCACTGATTAATGCAATGGGTAAAGTGACTAAAACTACAGCTATCGTTAACCAAGTTTCCATATCCATTTTGAACTCCTCGATTGTTGTGGGGCTTGTAAATTCACCCTCTCCACTCTCAATGTATCGACACTTATAGCTAAAACTGAATGCTTAGTAAGGGTATTCAAGTTGGGTTTTGACTACAAAAGTACAAATTTAAACAAAAATAAGGGACTATTGGTCAAGGTTTAGAATGTCCATTGAGTACACGATTTTCTATCATCTAAAGCCTAAATTTTTCAACTCCATATCATTTTCATAAATCCATGAGACTTCTTCATACCATGCTGCGTGTAGGCAATCTACAAAAATCTATTGATTTCTATACCCAGGTTCTAGGCATGCAGTTGCTAAGAACAACTGACCGGCCTGACCAAAAGTACTCACTTGCTTTTGTTGGATACGAAGGCAATCCTCACCAAGCTGAAATCGAATTGACTTATAACTACGGCGTAGAGAGTTACGAAATGGGTAGCGCCTTTGGCCATTTGGCATTAGGAGCAAAGGACGTTTATGAGACTTGCAACAAGATCAAATCCATGGGCGGAACCGTAACCCGCGAGGCTGGACCTGTAAAAGGTGGTAACACAATTATTGCCTTTGTGACTGATCCAGATGGCTATAAGATTGAGCTCATTCAAAGAGATGATTAAACACTCTTACCTTTACTCTTACCTTTACTCTTACTTTAACTTAGTTTGCTCTTTTTAGCTTACAGGCCTGAGCTGCTAACGAGGTAATTAAAGCCCAATTTCCCTCACTCAACGCATGAGCGGGAACAAGCCAAGACCCTCCCACACAAATTACGTTTTGCAACGCTAAAAATTCAGGCGCATTGTCTAAATTTATTCCACCCGTGGGGCAAAAGGTAACATCAGTAAACGGTCCTGCAAGAGCCTTCAACATTTTCACTCCCCCAGCGGGAACCGCTGGGAAGAATTTCAACTCGTTAAAACCGTGCTCCTGCGCAAGCATCACCTCACTAGCTGTGGAAACTCCTGGCAGCAATGCCAAGCCCAACTCTTTGCATGCAACAGCAACACCCGTTGTGAATCCTGGACTTACTGCAAACTGAGCCCCTGCATTAAACGCCAATAAAGCTTGATCTGGGGTTCTAACCGTGCCTGCCCCCACAAAAACCTGGGGAACTTCGTTTGAGATAGCTCTAATTGCCTCTAAACCTTGCTTGGTTCTAAGCGTGACCTCTAACATTTTGATGCCTCCAGCCAATAATGCCCTGGCCATTGGAACTGCGTGCTTGATATCTTCGACGACGATGACCGGTATCACAGGAGCATCTTGCATGACATCTCGTGACGATAATTTTTTTAATCCATCCATGATATTGCCCCCTCTTCAGCTGAAGTCACATTTTTTCTTAAAGCGCCAAAAAGCTCTCTGCCCAAACCAAATTTATTTTCATCTCTTAAGTTGACAGGCACCTTTGCAGTTTCTCTGTTTTCCCAAGCCTTAGCATCCAACAAGACTTGTAGCTCACCATGGAGTAAATCCAATTTAATTACGTCTCCTGTGATGACCCTAGCAAGCGCTCCCCCCAACGCCGCTTCTGGTGTCAAATGAATCGCCGCTGGTACCTGACCAGACGCCCCGCTCATGCGTCCATCCGTAACAAGTGCTACTTTGAACCCTTTACCCATGAGCACAGCCAAAGGTGGTGTTAGTTTGTGTAATTCGGGCATTCCATTTGCACTGGGTCCTTGCCAACGCACTACACAAATCACACCTCCATGTAGTTTGCAAAAATTTTCCAACTCACCAGATTGAAAAGCCTGCTGTAACTCCTCTTGTGAATCAAAAACCATTGCAGGCGCTTGAACTAGGTGTAAATCAGTCGGGACTGCTGATGATTTAACAACACCCCGCCCTAGGTTTCCTTTAAGTAAAACAAGTCCCCCAGATGGACTAAAAGGCTCTTGAACATTGCGAAGTACGGATAAGTCTTTACTTAAACCAGGCCTACTCCACTCAAGTTTTTTGTTTGAGTAGGTGACGGTACTAGAAAATTCCTGGATACCGCCCTCTCTAACAGTCATCACATCTGAATGCATAAGGCCGGCGTCGAGTAGCTCACCGATCACAAATCCTGGCCCCCCACATGCTTGAAACTGGTTAACGTCGGCCTCGCCATTAGGATATACACGTGCTATCAAAGGGGTAATTTGGGACAACTGAGCAAAGTCATCCCAATCAATATGCAAGCCTGCAGCTTTAGCAACAGCCACCCAGTGAATTAAATGGTTGGTTGATCCTCCAGTTGCAAGTAAAGCAACTGCGGCGTTCACAATACATTTTTCATCAACTAGCCGACCAATGGGTGAGAAACGGTGAGCATGTGTGATACCTAAAACGGTCCTTACTGCTTCTCTGGTTAATGCCTCTCGAGCCTCTTGCTGGGTGGGGTTAACAAATGCAGTTCCTGGGACATGCAGACCCATTGCTTCAAGTAACATTTGGTTGCTATTGGCAGTACCGTAAAAAGTACACGTTCCCTCACCTGAGTAAGCCTTACTCTCTGACTCCAATAACTCATCTCTAGTTACTAGGCCTTGAGCAGCTTTTTGTCTATACTTTGATTTTTCAGAATTAGACAATCCTGTGAGCATCGGGCCTGCTGGAACAAAAACAGTTGGCAAATGACCAAAATGAAGCGCCCCAATCAATAAACCTGGAACTATCTTATCGCATACTCCAAGCATCAAAGTAGCGTCAAACATATCGTGACTCAAGGAGACCGCTGTGGACATAGCAATCACGTCTCGACTGAACAAACTAAGCTCCATCGCTGGAGTGCCTTGAGTTACGCCGTCACACATTGCCGGCACCCCTCCAGCGACTTGAGCAGTCGCTGAATGTAGACGAGCTTCATCTTTGATGATCTCAGGAAAGTACCTAAACGGCGCGTGCGCAGAGAGCATATCGTTGTAAGCGTTCACAATGGCAATGTTGGGGCTTCGCTCAACAACGACTTTAAATCGGTCATCTCGACTCAGAGCTGCAACGGCGTGTGCAACATTTGCACACCCTAAACGGTCGCTTCCCCTTTGCCTTGAAGCCATTAGATCGACTCTGTCTAAATACGCACGCCTTGTAGGAGCACTTTTTTCCCTAATTCGCTGGGTTACTTTTTGAACAACTGGATGAATCATGTTAAAACTTGCATTTATTGTTGTAGTTTAGTGTTGGTTTGATGACATTTGAAGCCATATTTTGCGAGCTTTATCTAATAGTTCAGGCGTATCTACGTCTAAAACACAGCCCTGATCGTTAACATCAACCAAATGAGGAGGATACTCCTGCAAAATCCTCCTGGCCCCCTCGTCTCCCCTTAGTTTGACAAGAGAATTCAAAAAACCACTTGAAAATCCGACAGGATGCCCCCTTTGCCCTGCATACCCAGGTGCGACCGTGACCCATTCAGAATCCAGTAGTTGCGTGCGAAGTGTGAGATGGCTCGCTATCAATTGAAGAGTTGAGCTTTGAATAAGGGGAAGATCAGCAGGCAGTACAAGCCATCCATTAGATTGCCGTGATTTGGATACTCCGCATGCAATACTGTCACCCATACCTGAGTTGCTGATTCGTTCACTATCCTCCAAGTCCTTTGGCTCTACAATTACATATGGCAGACTTGCCGTTTCTATTGCCTTGAGGACATGATCTCTAACACTTTTTGCGCCAACAATTGCTTCTAATTTGTTGCCACGTCCGCCTTGAGCGATAAACCGCTCACTGCGACCCGCGCACAAAAGTACAACTGTGGGCAATGAGGTGGGATTTTTCCTAGATTTGTCGAATTCCATTGTCGTAAAGTTAGTTAGATAATTACATTTTAAACTCCCGAAAATTTGAGGCCCAAATATGCAATCCCTCGCTGACATGCGTAAAAGCTACGAGTTAAAGGAACTTGATGAAAAAGCTTCACAACTCCTTCCTCATGATCAATTTCGTATTTGGTTAGATGAAGCCATAGAATCCAAAATACCTGAACCAAATGCAATGACACTTGCGACCGTTAGCAGTGATCTTCGTCCAAGCACTAGAGTTGTTCTGGTTAAGGGTTTTGGACCTGAGGGAATCGTTTGGTATACCAATTACGAGAGCAGGAAAGGGCGTGAACTGGCAGGCAACCCCTTTGCTAGTCTGCAATTTCACTGGGTTGAGTTAGAAAGAGTAGTTAGAATTGAAGGTCTAGTTGAGAAGATAAATCCAACAGATAGTGATACGTACTTCAATAGTAGACCACTAGACTCTAGAATTGGGGCCTGGGCTAGCCCCCAAAGCCAAGTCATTACCTCTCGTACTTACCTCATGACCCAAGCAGCTAAATTTGCTGCTCGGTTCCTGCTCAACCCCCCTCGCCCACCGCATTGGGGTGGATACATACTTAAGCCAGACAGATGGGAGTTTTGGCAAGGCCGTCAAAATCGTCTCCATGATCGACTTCAGTACACAAAGTCTAATGATAATTGGGTCAGAGAGAGATTAGCTCCCTAGCCAGCAGTGATATATCGCAGAGAGCCAAACACCCAAGCAAAGTATTAGGCTCAGCAAAACGGCTGCACTGCCGAGGTCTTTGCACCTCTTTGACAAGTCGTGCCACTGCGGTCCAATTCGGTCAATCGCAGTTTCAAGCCCAGTATTGAGCAGCTCCACTATCATGACCAAGAAAACCGTAGCTGCAAGTAAGCTAATTTCCACCCAATTTTTACCCAACCAAAATGACGCGGGAATAAGAAGAAGCGACAACCATAGCTCTTGACGGAAGGCCGGTTCGTAAAATGCTGAATGTAGTCCTTGCAGTGAATATCCAAGCGCATGAACGATTCGGTTGATGCCCTTTCGCTGTTTTTGAGGATTACTGGGCTTATCACTTTCAACCATAGCTATTGCTCCTATTGAGGGAATAATATATTTTAGTTAATTTAATTAAAACAACCATCTCTTTATTCAGGTAATCTAAACCCAAGTAGGCTGTTTTTACATTTAATGATGAAAACAATTGTCCAAATAAAGTTATGTGTCAATGTCATTCAATTGTCATATGCATTAATTAGACTGGGAAGGTTGAAGTTTTTATAATCCAACTGATCTCAATTCAAATGGTCGTTAGGTAATCTGATTTTTTAGCAACATCCTTAATTTTAAAAATTGAGGAATATCAGAGATTTATCTTATAAGCCATTCCCACAAAAGTTCCATCTTTTCAAAACATTAGTATGACCAATCCTAGCTCGAAAAAAATTGCACAAGCTCAAATTAGAGAAGAATTCCTTGACGGCTATGATGAGGAACTCGAGCTTGAATTGGATGAGGGACTCATTGATCACTTGATGGATAGCTTCCACGGAGAAACAACTTTAGATGGATCATTGGACAGGAGGCTATATTTCAAAGAACTGTTTCGTCTGCAAGGAGAGTTGGTAAAGCTTCAGGACTGGGTAGTAAAAGAAGGACTGAAAATCGTCGTTATTTTCGAGGGTCGAGATGCGGCTGGTAAAGGAGGTGCAATTAAACGCATCACTCAACGATTAAACCCAAGGGTGTGCCGAGTAGCTGCCCTGCCCGCGCCCTCCCCAAGAGAAAAATCACAATGGTATTTCCAGCGTTACGTAAGCCACCTACCTGCGGCAGGAGAGATGGTACTCTTTGATAGAAGCTGGTACAACCGTGCAGGCGTTGAAAAAGTTATGGGCTTTAGTGCCGAGAGCGAAGTTGAGGAATTCTTTAGAAGCGTACCCGAGTTTGAAAAAATGTTGGTGCGTTCAGGTATTATTTTGATCAAGTACTGGTTCTCAATTACTGATGAACAGCAACATTTACGTTTTAGTATGCGCATCAAAGATCCACTTAAGCAGTGGAAACTCAGTCCTATGGATTTGGAATCAAGAAGGCTGTGGGAGGAATACACCCGAGCTAAAGAGGAAATGTTAGAACGCACTCATATTCCGGAAGCTCCTTGGTGGATAGTTGACGCGGTAGACAAGAAAAGAGCTCGTCTGAATTGCATCAACCATTTGTTGGAACAAGTCAAATATGATGAAGTACCACATGATGCAGTAGAGCTTCCGCCAAGAATCTACCACGATGACTACATCAGACGGCCCATACCGCCAGAGATGTTTGTGCCCTCAAAATATTAATCATAAAGATAGAGGCAACATAGATTTTTTTCGAAATGATATCAAAAATTCTTAAAAAATCACTCGATAAGGCCTGCACTTAAACTCAAGTCCAACCAACTGGCCTAGAGCAGAGAGTTGATTTCATTTATTTACAAGTTTGAATTGTATTAAAACTGTCTTAATTATGGGTTTTGACACAAAACCGCAAAGATAATTACATCAAACTTTCACAATTGAATTTCATAATATTCGAAATGAAATATTTCTTGAATTAAATGAACTTAGTACAAAATAATAATATTGAATTGCCTGATCTAATATCCAAAATAGATTTAAAACGCGACTCCAACACAAACAGTTCACATTCTTCAGCGGATGCTTTTAGTATCTTTAATGGTCCAGATATCTCTCAAGAAATAGGTGCAGTTCCTGATGGAATTGAAATCAAATGGGCCTCTAACGCAGATGAAATTCAGGCAGCCCAACGACTAAGATACAAAGTTTTTACTCAGGAAATGGGGGGCCGTGTTGCGAAGAGTTCAAGTGGACTCGATTGTGATTTGTTTGATGACTTTTGTGAGCATCTTATAGTCCTAAGTGTTCAAACCGGCGATGTAATAGGTACATACAGAGTTCTAACCCCCGCTCAAGCACAAAGAGTTGGTAGCACTCATTTAGATACATTTTTTGATCTAACCCGGCTACGTCAATACAAAGACAGAATGGTTGAAATAGGTAAGGGATGCGTGGACCCTGAGCACCGAAACGGTGGGGTCATCATGGCGCTATGGGGAGAACTATTTAAGTTCATGCAACGTAATAAGCTAGATTTCATGGTTGGAAGTACAAATATTCCAATGACGCAGGAGCTTTCGCAAAGCGCAAAACTAGCAGCAAGTATTTGGACACAAGTTAAAAGGGAACATTTGGCTCCCATAGAGCTCCATATTCGCCCTAGATTTCCATTGCCAGTAGATCAACTGGTGGGAGATCTCACAGTGGAACTTCCATCCCTTATCCAAGCCTATCTCAGGTTGGGCGCAAAGGTCCTAGGTCCCCCTGCATGGCTAGTTAACTCCAACTCTGTAGAACTTCCAATGATGATGAGATCCTCAGAGTTACATAGTAAGTACAAAAAACATTTCTTAGGTCAATGATGCATTACAGAGCCATATTCATGTCCGATCTACACCTTGGCACCCCAGGATGCCAAGCCGAAGCGATTCTTGATTTTCTTAGAGAAAATGAGAGCGACTATATGTATTTAATTGGAGATATTGTAGATGGATGGCAATTGCGTCGCAAGTGGTATTGGCCACAAGCTCATAACGATGTAATTCAAAAATTACTGCGTATGGCCAGAAAAGGGTGTCACGTTGTTTACATACCCGGCAACCACGATGAATTTGCTAGAAATTTTGTTCAACATCATTTTGGTGGTGTAGAGGTTTTAAAAGAAGCAGTTCACACAACTGCAACGGGTCAGTCGTTGCTACTCATACACGGGGATTTCTTTGACGCAGTTGTGCAGTACGCCAAATGGCTTGCCTATGTGGGGGATTATTTGTATGAACTTACATTAAAAATCAACCGATATTTCAATCACTTGCGTGCCAAAATGGGACTCCCCTACTGGTCATTATCAGCATTCTTAAAACATAAAGTCAAACAAGCTGTTGCGTTTACAAATGATTTTGAAATTGCAGTTGCAAGGGAAGCCAAGCGAAGAGGTTTTCAAGGTGTCGTTTGTGGACACATTCATCACGCAGAAATTCGTGATATCGAGGGCATACTCTACTGTAACGATGGAGACTGGGTTGAGAGTCGCACTGCACTGGTCGAGCATATGGACGGAAGACTTGAGATCATATACTGGGACCAAGTGGTTGAAACTTCAAAATCACTCACCCCAGTTCCTACGCAGGTTTAAATATATAGGCTGCATTAAAATACCCTAAATGAAAATATTAATTGTCTCCGACGCTTGGGAGCCTCAAGTCAATGGGGTAGTTCGCACCCTTAAGATGACCTCTAGAGAGTTGGCTAAGAAAGGCCACAATGTTCAGTTTATTACCCCTAACCTCTTCAAATCAATACCTTGCCCTACCTATCCAGAAATATCTCTGGCCCTGACCAATACCAAACGAATTGAAAAGATAATTGATGAAGCAAATCCTGACTGTTTGCATATAGCGACAGAAGGGCCATTAGGTTGGCTTGCTCGCTCCATCGCAATCAAAAAGGGCTGGCCTTTCACGACCTCTTACCATAGCAGGTTTCCTGAGTATGTAAATATCCGCTTTAAGATTCCCACATCTTGGAGCTACGCATTATTTAAAAAGTTTCATAATGCAGCCAAGGCCAACCTAGCTCCAACACCTGCAATAGTTAACGATCTCAAGGAAAGAGGCTTCAAGGGCGCTAGGGTATGGAGCAGAGGTGTCGATTTCGGCACATTTAGCTCGGTTGGTCCAACTATACCAAGGGGCAAAGGTCCCATATTTTTACATGTGGGACGTCTCGCTGTAGAAAAGCAAATCGATGAATTCTTAAAACTAGATTTACCCGGTGAAAAATGGGTTGCAGGGGATGGACCAGAACGCGATAGACTCCATAAAGCTTATCCAGGAGTTCGTTGGTTTGGCATGCTAGACGGCCCTTCACTGGCGACACTATATAGAACTGCTGATGTATTTGTATTCACAAGTGTCACTGATACATTTGGACTCGTAATGCTTGAGTCCATGGCTTGTGGAACCCCAGTTGCTGCGTATCCCTGCCCAGGCCCTATTGATGTCGTGGTATCAGGTGAGTCGGGGGTGCTAGATCAGAATTTAAAAACAGCTTGTCTTAAAGCGCTAGAAATACCTAGGGAAAAAGCTCTCGCTCATGCACAAACATTTAGCTGGGAAAGGGCTTGTGAACAGTTCCTAGGTGCTTTGCAACAGATTCCCAAATCATAATACGTAAAAGTCCTGAGTGTCTTCTCAAATCACCCACGGCTAATAGGATTCAGTAACGGTGCTGATCTGTTTTTTTAACAGTATGCTTATTGAATTCTGTTCCAAACCTGAGTGCGATAAAAGGGGCCAATATAGCCTCTGACCTGAAGTTTCTTGCCCCCCTCGATCGGTGTCATGCGCACTGTATATTCTTTGCCGTTCTCGGGATCAAGTATCTTTCCTCCCCCGGCCCATACAAACTCAGAGCCTTCTTGCTTTAGACCTCGGATGATCTCCATTCCCACAATAATTTGACCTTTACGATCATCCTTGCAATCGGTACATAATTTTTTGTCGTTTGGCTCGTCATTCAAAGTCTTAATAACTTTGCCGCTCAAAACTCCTGCTACTTCTATGATCTTAATTTCAGATTTTGCTTCATTTGTATTGTCATCCACGCTTTGCCAAAGACCTACTGGAGTCATCTGGGCAAATGAATTAGAGAACGAAGTAAAAGATAGCAAAATCAAGATTTGTAAAATCTTATTCAATTAAATCTCCCCCGGGTTGAATATCTTTGGTCTGATATTTGAGCAGGTAAAAAAATTTAATGACGAACGTAAGTTAAACAACTCAACATGTATTGACTAGACATTAGGGTTGGGTTGATCTCAGTTGGCTCCAGTGTATCTATGTAAGCCAGGTAAGCTGTAAGTGTAGATTTCTGGATAAAAGCCATTTGACTGGATTTAACGTCATTGACTGCACTACTTAAATTAAACTTTGAACTTTGTTTTTCAATCAATTTGGCCTTTGCATATTGGGAAGCCGTTACACATCCTTTGTCAATGGGGACAATATTTTTGCCAAGTACTTTGTCCCTTTCTGCATCAGCTTTTAAAACTTCAGCTGAAAACATGCTTGTTTGAGCAACACTATTGAGGGCACTAAATACAATTACACAAGTCAACATGAATTTAGAAATGAATGAGTTCATGACGGGCGATCCTTAAAATGGTTGTCAAAGTTCTTTATATTATCAATTGCGAAATAGTATCATCTTTTCTAATGGCTTTATGAAGGGATTTTCATAAGTCCTTGACCCATCTCAATATGTTGTCCAACGTACAAGCCGTCCACAAAGGAAAATCCTCTGGGCGCGAATAATAAAATGGTCGATCCGTGTTGGAACCATCCCATTTCTTGACCCTTATTAAAAGCGAGATCACAGTCCATCTCAGTTGGACCCGTGTACCGGGTACTGAGTACAGGCTCAATTCCGTGTAATTTGATACTAGCCACTAAGACGGCCGCAACTGGAATAATTCCAAGAGTAAATTGATTGTTACAAATTTTGTATTCAAGAAGCGCTCGCTCGTTCTTACAAAAAAGCTTTTCAACCCTTTTAAGTGCAATTGGGTTCACATTCCAAGTATCGCCAGAGAAATACTTCAGCCTTTTCACAGATCCACTAAATGGAGCATGAAAGCGGTGATACATCGAAGATGTGATTCGAATCGTCATGTAAACCCCGTCCCTCCACTGGTGAGCACTTGGCTCAACACCAAGCAAATCTTCAAGTGTGTAAGGAAACCCCTTAGCCTGGAAGAGTTGTCCGTCCTGTATTGAACCAAACTCACCAATAATGCCGTCACACGGGCTAGACAGCACCTCAGGGCGATCATCTACAGTTCTCGCGCCCTCCTTTAACTCCCGGATAAAACATGCGTGTAAGCTCTTAAATGACTGCTCCTTGGCCTCTGAGAGGTCCAAATCAGCAAAGAGTTTCCAAACTGCAATGGACATACGACTTATCCACACATTTTCTATCTTACTAAACCACCCCATAAAGTGTGTAAGGGTCAATCTAGGGATTCTGTTGGTTAAAAGGAAGTTTAAATCCTCGGATTCAACAATTTTTTTCAATAAATTCTTGATTTTCATCATTTGTTCATTCAAGTGTAATAAAACATGGGTTTTAGAAAAGGAAATGTAAAGATGCTTGATACGATTATTATGGTTAGTCTATATGCACTTGGCACTGTTTTGGCAATTCAACTCATTTTAAAAGCCAAACAGCGTCTTGAATTATCTTTTGCAAAAAATCCGTCCCTTGGTGGACACGTTAGATGGTCAAAGCGCTTCACTAGACTTATTCCAGCTTACTACTATAGTGAAGAAAATTGGTTCAACTCTGATGGTGCACCTTCAGAAATTGCTAGTCAAAGAAAATCTGCCCTCACTCAACTAGGGCAGGACTTGGTAGACCAAAGTCCACTGACTCTAAGACAAACCGAGCAAACCAAGCCGCTCATCTCTGATCTTCAGTTTACAAGCAACTACAGGGTGCCTTTTCAATTCAAGACAGTCCTACAAAAATACCTTAAGTTAGGCAGCTTTTGGAAAGAAAGTCAGGGCGTTTGGCTCACCGACATGGACGGAAATCGTTTCATTGACGTAACAGGCTCTTACGGCGTAAATCTTTTTGGTCTTGATTTTTATAAATCATGTATCCAAGAGGGAAGCGACCTCGTCAAAGACCTTGGACCAACGCTTGGCTCTTATCATCCTTGTGTTTTAGAGAACGTACAACGGCTTTGCGCGCTGTCCAAGAAAGACGAGGTCTCATTTCACATGTCTGGTACCGAAGCTGTCATGCAAGCTGTAAGGCTTGCCAGATATCACACCAAAAAGCAAAAAATTGTCCGCTTTTGCGGTGCATATCATGGTTGGTGGGATGACGTACAACCTGGTCCAGGCAATCCTATGCCCCCCGCAAGTCAAACTCTTACTCTAAGAGAGATGCACGAATCTACACTGCGCGTATTGACCAATAGGAAAGATATCGCCTGTGTTCTGGTCAACCCTTTACAGGCTCTACACCCTAACCAAGCGGCTCCTGGGGACTCAACACTGGTGGACGGAAGCAGGAAAGCTCATTTTGATTACGCTGCTTACAAAGAGTGGCTTACCCAGTTGAGGGCGGTTTGTACTGCAAAAGGCATTGTTCTCATATTTGACGAGGTCTTCCTTGGCTTTAGGCTTGCAAAAGGAGGTGCCCAAGAGTACTTTGGAATTGAAGCTGATATGGTGACTTATGGTAAGACACTTGGAGGCGGTCTACCCGTTGGAGTCATCTGCGGTAAGGCAAATTTAATGCGCCGTTTTAATGACGATCGTCCTGCTGATATCTGCTTTGCTCGAGGTACTTTTAATGCTCACCCTTACGTAATGGGAGCTATGAACGTATTTCTAAAAAGACTTGACACACCAGTTGTTTTAGCTCAGTACGCGTCCTTAGATGAGACTTGGAATTCAAGAGCTGAAAAGCTAAATCAAGAATTCAAAAATCACAACCTACCCATTAAAGTTGCAAACATGTCTTCTGTTTGGACAGTTTTAATACAATCAGAAACTAGGTACAACTGGATGCTTCAATACTACCTTAGACGCGAAGGGATTGCTTTGAGTTGGGTTGGTACAGGGCGTATGATATTTAGTCTAAATTTTGGGGATGAAGATTTCGCAGAATTCACTAACCGCTTTATAGTTGCTGCTCAGAAAATGACTCAGGACGGATGGTTTTGGAGAGGCGCTACCCAAACGAATAAAAGCATCCGTAGAGCAATACTCAAAGAGATGTTGAAGGTCAGGTTCGCAGGTAGTTAATAACCTAGGTACTCTGTGTTATGCACTAAAGGGAGATCCTCCTCTTAGTGCATGACAGAGTGATACATTATCAGTTAACACTAATTAAGACTCATGTATTTAGACTTATGTATTTAGACTCTTATATTTAGAGTCATGTATTAAGACTCATATTCCATTTTTTATTTTTAAGTAAGCTGGATGATTTATCAATATCTTGCCCCTTGCACAAGCCCATATACACTATGAAATTGGCTTCATCACCCAAAACTATTAACTACTAAGCGCTCCCAATTTCATCTGTAAAGAGCAAAAATAGGTCGGGATCATAAGTTGACAATCAACTTGGGTGTTTCAGAGCAGCACAAAAACAAGAACAGCTTCTTGCGGTTTCCAGCACCTAACATAAGAATATGACCCTGTTCTTAAAGAGTGAGGAAATTAACCAAGTGAATAAGCAAGTGAATATGAAATCGGATAGATTTAGGCTTCTTTTTTTGGAATAACTCAATTAAATAATTGCCAAAAAAAAAGGCCCCTCTTGGCAGAGTGACCTTTTGATAGAAATAATTTCTTGATTACGCTGAGTGTGCGTGTTCACCGTGTTGCTCTACATGCTCCATTGGATCAATCAATTGACCTTTGAGCAAATAAATGGGTGATTTGTAATAAAGCATTAAATCATGAAATGGATCTGTCAAAATCTTAAAAACCCAAGACAAGGCAACTTGGATATTGTCTTGAATGGTGAGCTGAACAGCTCTGAATAATAAACCACCAACCCCTAATGCAAACCAGCTTATTCCAACCAGTCTAATGAAGCTTGTATCTGTCTCAGGTACAAACCATGTCAGATAACCAGGGTAGAAGTAAGCGATGGCTGGAATTGCAGCCCATATTGCCATCAAAACTACTTTACGGCGCAGGTTGTAGCCCACTTTGATGAATTCTTTATGGTCATTGGTAGCCTGATTAACGACGTCATAATCTTTTGGCTCAAAAAAGAAGTGCCCTGCTTGACGTGTAGTCATGGAAATCATCCAGGCAATCAGTGCAGAAACGACCGGATCGATGAATAGGTAAACATATGAAACCAAGAATGACAATGCACTAATGAAGTGAAGTGATTGGTTGATTCTGCTGTGATGATAATAACGATGATCATCCCAACGCTGTGTCTTCAGTGTCTGAAAAAAGCTTTCTTCCATGACGGTCCCTTTAAAAAAAGAGTTATAAAAAATCATGAAGTCAAATTAACTTGCATGATCATGAATCAATGCCGTTAATATCCTATATTTTGATGAAGATTTGATGACAATTTGAGTTTTTGATTAATTTTCTTATTTTCTAGGTGTTTTAGCCAAGTAAGCTGAAGACTCGCATGATAGATTGTCATCAAATTGTTATTAAATTTGACTATTATTCTAAGTCATGTCAGATCATTCTCCTTTGCATGTAGAGCACTTTGGGCCCGCACGTGGGACTCTTCGAATCGCTTTGGTTTCAGAAACCTACCCTCCCGAAGTAAATGGAATTGCTTACGCCGTGTCCAGAATGGTTCAGGGTCTTCAGGCCAGGGGGCATGAAATATCTCTGATCCGCCCCAGAAATAAGCGCACTGACATACCAATGGTGTCTGAACGCTTCGCTGAGACGTTGGTAAGAGGTGCTCCCCTAACAATCAATAACAATCTTAAGCTTGGATTTCCAGCGAAAGATGAATTATCTCAGCTCTGGGCAGTTAGGCGTCCCGATCTGATTCATATTGCAACCGAGGGACCACTGGGTTGGTCGGCACTGAAAGCAGCAAGAAAACTAAAAATCCCCTCTATTTCAGATTTTAGAACCAAATTCTATACCCAGCATCATCAACCTGGTGTCCAGTGGCTTCGAGGTGCTGTAATGGCTTATTTACGTAAGTTTCATAACTCTTCTCAGTGCACCATGGTTCCGACAATAGAGCTCAAAAGGGAGCTCTCCAACATGGGGTTTCAAAACCTAGAGGTAGTCCCCAGAGGGGTTGATACAGATTTATTCAATCCCGATAGACGCTTGGCAGCACTCAGATCAAGTTGGGGCGCTGATGATGAGACCTTAGTTTTACTATACATAATGCAGGGTAACAAAGATAAACATCTGAAATGGGTACTAAGAGCACTTAAGATAGCCAAAGCAAACGTTGGGAACATCAAACTGGTTGTGATCACAAACAGAAAATCAAAACCTCTTAAGAAAACTAGAACTGAGCATATTATTGCGGCTCATGAGGTTCAAGAAAATGAGCTCCCCTCTTACCTTGCGAGCGCAGATTTCTTACTCTCTCCTGGAGCAGGAGATGGACTGAGCAATAAAGTTATTGAAGCAATGGCTAGTGGCTTACCCATTTTGACCCAAACAAGTGTTGCCACCTCATACTTATTAATCAACAATGTAAACAGCTTGGTCGTACCTCATGATGATGAATCTTCCTTTTTAACACAGTTCGCACTTGTGGTTGGTCAACGAAAAATGCTCAAAGATGTTGGTCTTAAAGCCCGCCAAACCGCAATGAGTTATGAATGGAATTATGTTATCGAGCGTATTGAGAATATATTTCAAGCAATTTCTAATCAATTGATTCATTGAAATTTCTCTAAGTCTGATATCAAATTTTCGCGCCTATCGATCTTGATGTGGATGGTGAATGGGGATTTTTAACTAAATCATCAAATCCCAAGCTTAGTTTTAATCGCTTCGCACTTCATAGCTTGGTTGGCAAACGCACTTATTTTTGCGTCTTGGATGTGTTTAAAATTTTCCATATCTTCTTGGTATTTTAAATGATTCTCAGAGTTCCTGGTTTTCAGCTCAGCTAAATCACTCTCCAAATCAGCTATTTTTCGTTGACTTAAAGAGCCCAATTGTCTTTCACTATTTAATTCTTTATTAGCAAGAAGTAAGGCATAAAGCAAAACGCAGGAAAGTACGCAAATACAAGGAAATAGGGACTTTTTTAAGATATTTTTAAAATTAGGCATAGTTATATCAAGTTGATTAAGTAAATTTCAGAAAGTCAAAATGTCATAACGAATTTAGTTTACGGAGGACCAGCAGGAGCACCAGCCGTAATTGGATAAGTTAAGCCATTCGTAGGGGTTTGAGATGAGCCTGTCAGAGCATTTTGCTGATGTGATAAATACTTAGGACCCACAGTCTCAGGTAGATTACTCTGAGCTTGTTGAGTAACCAAGTTTGCAAATTCGGTGAAATTTAATTTTGAGAAGTCTAAATTAGCTATCTGCGCTAATGAGAGTCCTTTGCAACTTGCAAAATCCAATCCCAATTGTAATTTTCCTTGTTGATTAATAATCTTTGAAAGTACTCCATTAAATGAGCAGTAATTGTCTTGGTATACGACACAACCGCTGCCGAGAGGTAAAGACTCATTGCACTGCTGACTTACATAAACTGACAAATCCTCCCCCCTGTGCATGGCAAGCAAAGTCTCCGATGGTGAGCAAGCCTGCATTGACTCAAGCACAGTCAAGGCCATCGTCCCTGCAAAAACATATGGATTAAAACTAACATAAAAGGAGTCAGTTGATGAGGATAATGAGCCCAGTTGTGTATTTGCACCAAAGAGTCCAGTGGAGGCGCTTGGGGCACTTCCAGCCCCAAAAGTAAAACCATAAGCACCAAAACTTAGTCCACTTGATGAAAATTGGGTTGAACTAGCCAAGCCATTAGTATCTGTAATTACACTGCTGCTTTGTGTAATAGCATTAGACATACCCTGTGTATAGAGTCCACTTGAGTACATTGCATCAAAAACATATGGAGAGGCTGAATCAACAGCGCTTTGTCCAGCGTATTTAACAACACTTGCCAACGGTCCAAGCAATAGACCCAACATCGCAGCATTTGACTTTGCGCCTGGTTGCGCACTACAACAGTTCTTAAGTCCAGCCCAGCCTTTAGTACAACTTTCTTGTACACCTGCAAAAAGTTGTGCGTTTGAGCAGTCCTTTGAATTCGCAGTGGAACAATCAGCATAAGTTTGTATCTCGTTTGCAATTTCCATGGCCGTTGCTGATTGAACCAATGCATTAAGGTTGGACTGTTGTTTGGTGACTGATAATAGACTTGATGCATTAGAGTCATTTAGCATAGTCAGGGTACTACTTTGGATAACTCCTGAGTTACAGCTTAGGTTATTTTTTAGAGCAGCAGGCTTAGTTAGGCAGGAATAGGTTTGTTGATATTCAGTGCAACTAGCACTTTGCTGAGTAGCTCCAACATTACTGATACAGGCACTCTGTTCAAGGGAACATAAAGGGTTGGATTGCTCAGCTGAACAACCATTTTGAAGGCCATTTGTATTTGTATTTGTATTTGTATTTTGACTGCCCCCTTGACCTATATTTGCATTGCATGCATATTCGTAGGAGTATTGCCAACAAGATTGACTCAACCCCAAAGCACCACTAGGTAAGGCTACGCCTTTTAGGCAAACCATAAGCCCAGAGGAGTCCAATTTGCACGGGGTTGCGTCTATACAGGCCTGCGAACTCGGGACAGCCGTGCATGATCCAAAACCGTTCTTTGAACTAGAGAAGTTTGAGGAGATTGTTAAATCGCTAGGATTTGCAGTGATTGCAGAAAGCAAATTCAGGCCATTATCCAGAGCTGGATTAGCTAGAGCCAGATCTGATAAAGAAATCGAGACTATCAAGATTAAATAGTAAATATTTAAGTTTCTCAAAATGAAATTGTGTTTATTCATTTAAATTAGCCGCAAAAAATTATTAACCCATTGTTGAATTCTCATAAAGGCGTTGATAGTAATTGACCAGCACTTTGCTCATAAATCGCACAACCGTCAGTCCAATTCGTTTTAACAATTTGCTGGATACAAGATGAGTTAGTAAGCACCGAGCCAACAGAGCAAGACTGATTTAGCTGTGCAAGACTAGTGATAGTGGTTGTGCAAGTTGGTGAAATTAGCTCAGTGCCTGTGTTTAAAGTCGCTCCGTCTAAACAACTTAAATTCACGATTGCAGGACTAGTTATGTTTTGAATACAAAGGTTTGCACTAAGGGAAAATCCAGCTGCACAGAAGTAATTCATATCAGCTTTTGTAATCGTATTTGATTGACTGATGCAGTTCATATTGCTAAGGTAGGCCGGTAAAGCGCACGAATAATTAACTGCGGCAGGATTAGAAAGGACCTTGTTACAAATAGTACCTGTGAGGCTATATCCAATCGAACAAGAGTAATTTAAAACAGCCGGTTGGGTGATCGTAGTTACAACTGAGCATGTATAGCTTCCGTTCGTGTTAACCAACTGGCTTTGTACGGGGCATGTGTAAGTTATTTGAGCTTGTGAATAGGTTGATACGTTGCAATTTTGGCCTTGCAAAGTTCCGGTAGAGCAGCTATAACTGCCAACTGTTGCCACGCTTATTATGTTTTGCTGACACACCGTATTAATCAATTGAGTACCTACCGGACAGCTCTCAACCAACACAGGTCCGAGAACACAGACCGATTGCCCTGAAGCTGAATCTCTGTTGACATCCGATAAAGTGTACAAATATGCAATCAAGGAGCAGTCCAAGCGGGTCGCAACCCTTAAACATTGATAGGGCATATTTGGCGGTAGGTATGAGCTCAAAGTACCAAATCCTTTACAAGAAAGTTGTGGACTCATAGGCAGAGTAGCTGTCCCTGTACAAGTTTGTCCGCTCAAATAAGAACCACTTGGACATTCATAAACCGGTAAAGCATGTGTAGTTGTAATCTGCACACATTGAGAGCCCACTATTACTGAATTATTAGGGCAACTCAATCCTTGAATTGCAGAGCTTGAGGTGATTTCGGAATGAATACAATTTGTGCCTTGTAAGGTTTGATTTGAACCACAAGTCGCAGCCATCAACTGTGCAGGCTGAGTGATCATTTGAACACAAGCACCAGACTGCAATGTTGTTCCACTTGGACAGTCTGCAAAGGACTGGGTTGGCTTGGATATCACTTGAGTTGTAAGTTCACAGTTTTGAAGTGAACTTGACCAAACTCCCCCCGCGGGACATGAGGGATTTGTACTCGCGGCTAAATTGATTGTCTGAGTGCATTGCCCCCCGTTGATTAAAAAACCTGTAGGACAAGACTTATTATTTTGTGGGGGCTGTATGGTAGAGGTTTGACAAATACCACCCACTAACTGACCAGAGCTGCAGGATGCTGACTCAATTGGAGGAGATATTTGCTGTGTAACTTGCACACCTAATGTTTGTGAACATGTGTAAGCAGAAACAGGGCTTGATATCCAACACGTGCTTGTCGAATATAAAGCGGGGCTAATCGTGGATTTACTTTGGTAGTTATCACTGAGCGCCGAGCATTGTGTGTCAGGTAGGCTGACACTAGTGGCAGACAAAATACCGCGTTGAAATTGATCCAATAATGGATTTTTGGAATTTGTTGAGGAAACATCGGCGAAGTTATAAGCCTTAGCACCCTGCCCCATCGATCCCAAACATGAGTCGGAGTTGAACGCTGCAACTGCAGGATTAAAGTTACTGGTATTGATACCGGTTGCATTGATTACTTGATTTTGTAAGCTATTGGTTTGAATACACCGTCCAGCCATAAAGTTAATTGCTGCGCAGTATTGATCTTGAGCAAGGTCTCCTGTGGGTTTGTAATTGAGACATTCCTTTTGTGCTTGAATTCCCAAAACACTCAGCCCCCCCTGATAACCATTACCCGTAAAACCAGAACCGTTATTTGGCCTGGAAAAAGCCCCTAACCCCTCAGGCAATTTAGTCGAGTTGTTGACTCCTGACCAAGATGTTGAATTCGCATTGTTTGAATTAATCAATTCACCCGGTCTAGTCGGCATAAGTGAGGAACCGAACTCTAGTCCATTTGTTTGAGCTGATAAAGGAGTTGAATTTACAGCTGCGTTCACTGATGTCAATTCCCCCTTTAAAAATGAGCCGTCATTGATTTGAGCAATACAAGGGCTTATTCCTAAAGCAAAACTAAGTGTTGTACTCATTACCAGAAAGATTAAAGTTTCAACACTGAAACCGAACAAAGTGCTCTCTCTAGTCCTCGCAAAAATTAACGGTATTAAGTTATTCATTCAGAGATCTATTCTTTAGGATTTGTATTTTTTTAAATTTTCAAGCTACGTACCTTACTACAAGCATGTATTAAAGAAGAGAATGGATGATGTTTAGTCGACCAAATTCAGTTTTATTAAAGTAAACATTGATCAATCAGTAAAAAGGCTAATTCATAAATGTCGCGATCAACAATTGATCATTGAAATCATTTAAGAAATTTTAAATAGACTATATTATTGAAATGCAAGAACCCAATTTGGTAAGTCCTTGAATAGATCAAAGTATGCCCCTGTATTTAACTTCTCATAAATGCAATCTTCAACTCAACCATTGCCCGAATACCTGAGTCTTTTCTCCCTAACTGGGGATGAGAAGCGAGCTCTCATGTATATATCTCAAAATCCGGATCACATCCAGGTTGAATCCACCATATTGCGCTCACTTGCATTCGCAGTTGCAACTAAATGCTCTGATGTTCACTTTAACGGTAAAGTAGTTAACGGCAAGTTTTGTGTATTCGTGAATATAAGAACTAAATCTGGCTTTGTGCGTCATTACTTCAATCCAGCTCTTGGCGATCCTATGCATTTTGAAACAAAGCTACTCCAACTATCAAACAACACCATAGGAGGAACACAGGCTGAAATCATCTCCAGCAGATTTAGTTTGGATTTTCCGTATTGGTGGGCAATTGAAGAATCCCTGAAAGTCAAAGATAAAGAACCCTACAAAATAGACATACGGGTTCAATTTCAAAAGACATTTGGTGGATTCAGTATCGTTTGCAGGATATTAGATCAACAAAGAACACCAAGATTGAGTGAGATGAGTTTATCTAAAATTTTAGAGAGTGAAATCAAAAGAGTTTTGAATGAGCCTTCAGGGCTTATCTTGGTCTCAGGACCGACAGGCTCAGGCAAGACAACACTTCTTAATGCCATGATCAGCGAACTCAATGATGGATCCCGCTCTATATTCACCATAGAAAACCCGGTGGAATTTAGAATTAGTGGGGATGGCCCTATAACCCAAGTACAAACGCATGGACAAGTCACTTTCGCGGCAGGCCTAAGAAGTGCACTGAGATCTGATCCAGATGTCATTTTGATAGGAGAAATAAGGGACTCGGAGACAATGGAAGTTGCCCTACAAGCGGCTCAAACCGGACACCTAGTTCTTGCAACCATACATGCAAGCAGTGCAGCACAAACAATCAGTCGTATGCTGGAACTAACACTAGATAAGGACAGGGATGCATTTAGAGTGGCGGATACGTTGAAGATGGTCATTGCTCAAAGATTAATAAATCAATACCAACGAGTACCTTGTAAAAGAATACTGAATAAACTGGAAGTTGATTGGATGAAATTAAACGGACTGCATCTGCCTAAGATATTTTACGAAACAAGCTCAAATATAAAAATTGGTGTTAAGGCATTAATTGAGGCAATAAGTATTGATCACCTTATAAAGAAAATCATACGCTCCCCAATTTTCAATACCGAGGGTGTGTACACAGCTGCCAAGAATCAAATTCAATATGAAACACTTGCAATGTGCGGAATCCGAAGTGTTGAAAGCGGAGACACCAAATTAGCCGAGTGTATGATTAAATTAGAGTCCCATCATCAGGCAGCCCTTGAGCCTAGCCTTAGAACTGAATTTGTTGCCACATATGGTCTTAGCTATTTGCAAATTCAAAGTGTTATTGATCAAAATATGCACTTAAGTATGAGTCATGAATTGATGAGAAGTGCTATTGATGTTCAAAAGAAAGAACTTTCCGCAGTTCCTCAAGCGTCCCTGTCTAAAACACCCATGCATTTAGAAGAACAGGTCGATTTATCTGGTGTCTTAAATACAGAGCAAGGCTGGTAAGTAAAAAGAAATGATAAAAACACCCCCTCAAGTTAATGCCAAATTATTTAACAAAAGAAGAGGATTATTTAAATATATATCAATTTGCGCAACAACTTTGATCGCAACGAAGGAGTCACTATCCTCGACTGTTTCTCAATTGGTTAAGATTGAGAATTCCGAGCAACTAACTACTCAAAATCAGCAAATAAGACCCTTTTTGCAAGTACCATCCATCGTAAAAGAGGAAAACACGGTAAGAGTCTTTTTTAGTCCCAATTGCCCTTATTCTTACAACTACTTTAACTTCTTTTTGAATTTATCAAAGTCTTTGCCTAAAGAGCTTAAATTTGAGCTATCACCCTTGCCTAATAAAAGAGACGGTGTTGAGTATGCTTTAGCGTTTTTAGCGATACGAAGATTCATGCCCGAGCACACAAGTGAGTTTACTAAATCTAGCTTCAAGGTATTTCAAGATTTAGGATTAAACAGCAAAAATTGGTCCGCTATAGAGCGCGTTACCAGAGCAAGCAACATCGAAGTGAACCTTCCGAGTCTTGTACTTTCGAGAAAAGCGGTATTGATAAATGACCTATCCGCTCTGATTCAACTTACTAAAGAGCTACGCGTGACCAATACGCCCTGTGTAGCCGTAGTTGGAACCTATACAGTAACACCAGAGTATGTTTCGGGAGCAGATCCTGCACTCTTTAACCAATTGGTTAACGGTGTAATTTCAATGGCATTAGGAGCTTAAGAGGCGTATTAGAGTGTTTTGAAGTACAAAGGAGCAAATAATATGGGTTACTGTTTTTTGACAAAAGTAACCCAATTAGCGCCCTTTCCTCCTGGCACTCTTTCGATAAGTTTTAGCTCTCCATTATCTTGGTTGATGGAATAGAGTGATACGTTCTCTGATTTCTGCCCAGTCGCAACCAAAAAAGCTCCATCAGGATCGATACCAAACCCTCTAGGCATTTGCTCAGTCGGGGTTGTGAATAAATACTTAACTTTGCCAGTAGTTGAATCTACTTCAAAACCACTTAAAGAGTTGTTAGCTCTATCAGATGTATATAAATATTTTCCGTTAGGGGTTAATTTAATCTCTGAGCTGTAAATCATATTTGTATCATCAAA
Organism: uncultured Burkholderiales bacterium; assembly: GCA_903910745.1. Classification (GTDB taxonomy): domain Bacteria; phylum Pseudomonadota; class Gammaproteobacteria; order Burkholderiales; family Burkholderiaceae_C; genus Limnohabitans. The sequence goes on along the minus strand of CAIWAO010000114.1, from coordinate 15,604 downwards.
TGCAACCGCATCAGGTGAACCCGTAGGGGGTCTTGGTTTTCCTGGAACCAGTTTTGTGTCAATTGGAAGGCTTGAAATAGACTGCAAAGGAGTTATAGCTCCAGAGATTGAGTCGATAGAGAACACCAAAACCTTACCCATCATCTCCGTAATCGCATATGCAAACTTATTATCTGGGGATACGACGATATGCCTTGGACCGAACTCTTTTTCAACACTCGCAACGATCGGTGACTCACCTATAGGCTTTGCAAGGGTTGGATTGAAGGGATGAACTTTAATTTCATCCGATCCCAGATGGGGAACATATACGAATTGGTTCTGATGATCAGTAACAATTGAGTGGGGATTTTTACCCCCGCTAGAAAACGATTGAACTGGTATTGGATCCACCGATGAATCTTGATTCACTTTATGGACGTAATTTTTATGACCCCCAAAGGATGTTGACAAAAGCCACTTCCCGCTCTTATCCAAAGAGATATAGACCATACTGTCTGGCAATGGAGTTGTGGCGAGCCAATTTAATTTACCATCAGTTGGATTGATCTTAAAGGAGTGCAAAGAATAGGGAGCAGACCTAACAGCCGCGAGCAGTGTCATTCCATCTGATGTAGCAACCATCGGCATAACTAGATTGCCAACTTGGGTGCGACCAATTGATTTCAAATGTGCGGTTGTATTCTTAGAACCCTGGGGCTGACTGGAAACTAGTTCGTAAGCGCAGATATCCCCATCATCCGCATTGGAAACATATACAAAAGTACTTGCGCTTTTAGTAGTTTTATCTGTCATGGCCGACTTAATTTAATTCAAGCCAGACTAGATGCATTAGGCATCTCAAAATTAACTTGAGTCAGTAACTCTTGTAACTGCTTTGATTGATCAGTTGATAATTCAACCAAGGGAGGCCTTACGTTGCCCCAATCAGATCTGCCAGTTTTCCAAGCAATTGCAGCTTTCATAGCTGGAATCATCGGAAATTTTGCAAACACAGAACGGGTCGCATCAAGATTTGCTTGGTCAGCATCTGCCTTGGAGGGATTTTCCTGCCAAGTGTTGTAAAGTTGAACCATGGGGCTTGGGTTCACGTTACCAGTAGCGGTAATGCAGCCAACGCCCCCGCCTCGCAAATTAGCCAATAAAAAGGTTTCACTTCCAGCAAAGACATCAAAACCGTGAGGTTGAAATTCTTTTAGCATTGCCTCTGTATTGCTCCAGTCTCCTGAGCTATCTTTAATACCGGCAATAGCTTTTGGGTAGGCCTTCATTAATCTTGAAATCAGGCTCAGGGGAATGGGCACCCCAGATACGGGTGGTATGTGATACAAATAAATGCGAAGCCTCTCATCCGCAACAGCATCTATAACGGTTGCATAGGCCCGGAAAAGTCCCTCCTCACTCACACCTTTGTAATAAAAAGGGGGCAACATCAACACACCACCGCAACCTACCTCAACAGCATGGCGTGTAAGCTCGATGGCATCTGCCAACGCGCAAGCTCCGGTACCTGGCATCATGCGCTGGGCGGGAATCTTAGAGTCGATCAGAGTATCTAAGAGTTTATGCTTCTCGACAAGCGAGAGGGAGGTAGCTTCAGAATTAGTTCCGAATATTGCTAAACCAACATCTTGATCAATTAGCCACCGGCAGTGCCTAGCGAAACGATCAAGATCTGGACTACCGTCATTGTTAAAAGGGGTGAGAACTGGAGAATAAATACCTTTTGGGTGGTGTTGAGTTGTATTCATAACTTGATGGATATTAATGATTTGTGTTTTATAAAAATTATTCTCTATGCTTTTGAGTTTTAGTAATTAGTCTATATTTGAAAATTTAGCTAACTACACCGATGTTCCAAGGAACAAACTCATGGTTCCCCAAGTCTAGTAATTCACTCTTGGTTCTCTCGCCAGAGGCTACTTTGAGCATTAAATCGAAAATTCTTTGTCCAATTTCTTGTAAGGTTGCAGTGCCGTCAAGAATCTCACCGCAATTAAGATCCATATCCTCTGTTAAGTTCAAATACATTTTAGTGTTCGTAGCCAATTTAACCGAGGGTACTGGCTTGGCGCCAAACATGGATCCTCTTCCAGTTGTGAACATGATCATGTTGGCTCCTCCAGCAATTTGTCCAGTAGCAGAACATGGATCAAATCCTGGTGTATCCATAAATACAAACCCATGATCTCTTACAGGATCGGCATATCGATAAACCTGCATCAACCCAGTTGTTCCGCCCTTCATAGAAGAGCCAAGAGACTTCTCAAAGATATTAGCCAATCCGCCAACTTGGTTTCCTGGACTAACAGCCCCGTTAATTTGTACATCCCGTCCGGGGGAGTAAACATCCTTCCACCAACGAATCCGCTCAATTAGTTTTTCACCAACTTCCCTGCTTACAGCCCTGCGGGTCAGGGTATGCTCTACACCGTAGATCTCTGGAGTTTCAGACAAAATTGCTGTTCCACCGTGTCTTACTAAAATGTCCATCGCCGCACCAAGTGCGGGGTTAGCTGTAATTGAGGAAAACCCATCAGATCCACCGCATTGGAGTCCTATTTTAAGGTGACTCGCAGAGACAGATTCTCTTTGAACGTTGTTGGCATCAGCAAGCATGCCTTGAACAGCATGAACTGCAGACTCAATCGTTTTGCGAGTTCCCCCGTTTTCTTGCATCACAAATGTTTTTAATTTTGGATTAGATTCAAGTCCCTCTTGAGTCATCAATCCTGCTAATTGATTTCGCTCGCAGCCTAATCCAATAATAAGTACACCAGCGAAATTTGGATTTCTTGCGTACCCTCCTAAGGTTCGCCGTAACAACTCCATTGGCTCACCTGTCATCTCCATTCCACACCCCAACCCGTGACTCAACCCAACTACGCCGTCGATATTGGGAAACTCTTTAAGTCTTTCAGGGCTGAATGCCTCTGCAACTTTATGTACAACCGTTGCAGAACAATTAACGGTTGAAAGTATGCCGATAAAATTTCTAGTTCCTACTTGGCCGTCCGCGCGAACATATCCCATAAAACGGGCCTGCTGATCAAGGGGTAGGACAGGAGTTGCGACATAGTTTTTTGCGTATGCGTAGTCACGGTCATACTCTTGAAAACTTACATTGTGAGAGTGGACATAAGTACCTGCAGCAATATCAACAGCAGCAAACCCAATACAGGTATCGTATTTTAAAATTGCCGAGCCTTTAGGAATATCAATGGCTGCAATCTTATGACCAGCAGGCACTTGGCTTTTGGAGGTAAATCCTTCAGATTCAATTTTCGAACCAATACCAACATCAATTCGGGCAATCACAACATTGTCTGAAGGATGTAAGCGAATTACAGAGCCGGTGGTACTTTTTGTTTGATTTTCAATCATGACTTAGTAATATTTAAACGGTGCTAATTAACAGAGATGACGATTAAAGAAAATAATCAAATTTACTGTTGAGATTTACTTTTGAACTGAATTGTCATTCTTTTCATGTATTTATCAACAAAAGCAAAAAATCATTTCTATGTTCTTAAGTAAGCCTACTACTCGTCGTATTTCATGACGTAGTCTATCAAAACCAAGCTTAAAGCTATCTAGGTGTTTTGCCGTGAATTTGTTCAGCTCGAAGAAAATCGAAATCTACCCCTTTATCCGCTTGGGTGACGGTTTGTAAGAATAATTTGCGATACCCCCTAGCTGCTGCTGGCTCTACGATTGGGTTATCAATCCCGCGTTTTGCAAGCTCTTCTGCGCTGACCAGTAGGCTGATCTCACGATTTTTTACACTAAGACGGATCCTGTCGCCACTGCGAACATGAGCTAAAGGGCCACCAATTGCTGATTCAGGCGTTACGTGCAAGACAATTGTTCCAAATGCAGTTCCGCTCATTCTTCCATCGGAAATACGAACCATGTCTTTTACACCAGCGCGAGCTAATTTTTGTGGAATGGGTAAGTATCCCGCCTCGGGCATTCCAGGTGCCCCCTTAGGTCCGATGTTCTTTAATACCAAAATATCTGAGGGCGTAACGTCTAAATCATCACTATCGATTCGTGTAGCCATGTCCTCCATATTCTCAAAAACCACAGCGCGTCCTTCATGTTCCATCAGGTCAGGATTTGCAGCAGATTGTTTAATTACTGCACCTCCAGGGGCTAGGTTACCGCTCAATACGGCGATTCCCCCCTGAGGATAAATGGGATTAGAAATACTTCTGACAACATCTTGCTTAAAGCCTGGTCCATCAAGCTCTAGTTGGTCACCCAATGTCCGGCCCATGACAGTTAATGTATTGAGATTTAACAATGGCTTTAATTCTCTTAACAAAGTCGCCATTCCACCCGCATGGTGAAAGTCCTCCATATAGTGAGCGCCTGAGGGTTTCAAATCAAGTAGAACGGGTGTATCTCGCCCCATTCGGTCCAGAGCTTGCATATCAATCTCAAGACCAACGCGTCCAGCGATGGCCGCCAAATGCACAATACCGTTTGTTGATCCACCAATAGCTAGCAAGACCCTCATCGCGTTTTCAAGGGATTCAGAAGTGATGATTTTGTCTATGGTTAAATGTTCTTGGGCAATTTTCACAGCTTGCGCGCCAGATTGCTCTGCTGCACGAATCCTGTCGGCAGTCACTGCAGGCGGTGAAGCCCCACCTGGGACGGTCATACCTAAAGCCTCTGCAATACATGCCATCGTGCTTGCTGTGCCCATCACCGAGCAAGTTCCAACACTTGCAACCAATTGATTGTTAACATCTGAGATTTCCTGCTCATCAATCTCACCGGCTCTAAACTTCGCCCAATACCTTCTGCAATCAGTACATGCACCGACTCTCTCGCCGCGGTGAGAACCGGTCAGCATGGATCCTGTTATTAGCTGAATTGTTGGTATTCCCGCTGAGGCGGCACCCATTAATTGGGCAGGTACCGTTTTGTCACACCCACCAATGAGCACAATAGAGTCCATAGGCTGAGCACGAATCATCTCCTCCGTGTCCATGGACATCAAGTTGCGTAAAAACATACTCGTTGGCTGAGCAAAGCTCTCTCCAATAGAGATAGTTGGAAACTCCATTGGTAAGCCACCGGCGAGCATAACGCCGCGTTTAACCGCCTCAATTAATTGAGGCATATTCCCATGACATGGGTTGTAAGCACTACCCGTATTTATTATCCCCACGACAGGCCGCTCTAATGCGTTATCGGACAACCCAGATCCTTTAACGAAAGCTTTACGTAAAAAAAGTGAAAAACCTGTGTCTCCGTAATTGGTCAAACCTTTACGGATACCCGTCGCCTTTTTAGTTGTCTCTAAATTTTTTTTATCAGTCATAGTATTTATTGCGTTTGAATGTTGAACGTTTTAATTAACTTTGTCCATTTAGGAATTTCATCTCTTATAAAACCAGCAAAATCTGGCTCTAATGCACCAACGGGGGTCACTCCTTGATCTGAGAGTGTTTTGATTAAATCTGGAGACTTTAACGCTGTGTAGGTTTGGTCTTTGATTTTTTTAACAATCTCTGGCGGTGTTCCTGTTGGGACAAATATACCGTACCAAGTTTGAACCATGTAACCTGGCAAATTGCCTGCTTCAGCAACGGTTGGTAGATCGCGTAAATTTGGATGCCTAGCAGCTGTGCTGATAGCTAAGGGACGTAGTTGACCTGTTTTAAGAAAAGGCGTAACCGTTGGAAGTTGAACAAACATTGCTGGCACTTGCCCACCAAGCACATCATCAAGAGCTTGTGACTCGCCCTTGTAAGGTATGTGAATCCACTTGAATTTACCCATATTTGACAGTAACTCCCCCGCAATGTGTTGAGGTCCACCTGGGCCAGCAGATGCAAAAGCAATTTCTTTTCCCATCTTTTGCGATGCTTTTGCATAGGTAATAAGTTCTTGTAGATTATTTGCAGGAACTGCAGGGTTTACCACCAAAACCATTGGCATCGTTACCAGCAAGGATACTGGAATAAAGTCTCTGAGAGTATCAAACCCCAACTTAGGATAGATGACGGGGGCAACGACCATAGTTGATTGCGAAATTAACAACATGGAGTACCCGTCTGCAGGGTAATGCGCTACCGCCGCTGCAGCTATAGTTCCAGTAGCACCAGACTTATTTTCAACAATATAGGGTTGTCCGCTTTGCTCAGTTAGTTTGGCACCTAATTCCCTGGCAATAATGTCTGCTGAGCCTCCTGCAGAAAATCCAACAGTAATTCTCACAGGCTTCTCGGGATAAGCAGCCAAGACAGGAAGGTAGATTGAACAAATAAGAAAAACAGAAACACCAATAAGGCGAGTAAATAATGACATTGTTATAACCGAAATAAATACGAGGGAGCTTGACAGCTTTGGAATTAAAAACAGACAGAAAACATTAAAAATTCCATTGAATTTCATATTTTGCCAGATAAACAGTGCCCGCCAAAATACCTCGTTTTATTTCCCAAAATATTAAATTAGAACCTTAGGCATTGAATGTTAAGTTTTAGTGTGCAGTGCATCTAAGCCACCACTTCTGGACAGTCTCGACTCAACAGCCCTGTAAAGTTCAATCTCATCAGGGACGACCCAAGTGATTTTCTTCTTTGCGCGGGTTAATCCCGTATAAATTAACTCGCGGGTCATAACTGCATTTCGCTCACCCGGAACGACCAAACAGATATGATTGAACTCTGAGCCCTGAGATTTATGTATAGTCATCGCAAAAACTGTCTCTACAGAGTCTAAACGATGAGCGGGTATCCAACGAATTGATTTGCCCTTATCTTCACCTGTATTGGAGGGGAAAGCAACGTGCAATGCACCAGTTAACTCCAAACAAACTCCAACATCACCATTCCTAAGATCAAGGTTATAGTCATTCTTAGTAACCATTACCGGCCTACCCGAGTACCACCCGAGGTCCTTAAAGCCCAGGTGTTGGGCAATCATTTGATTCAAATAATGAACGCCCCAAGGTCCTTCTCTAAGAGCGCATAAAACCTGAAATTCCCCAAAAGCATCTAAAATACGTTTAGCCATGAGATGTATCTCAGGTTCATCAATGGTTAAATCAAACCTAGTGCTTCTAATTAACTCTAGATAATTACTCCATGAGTTGCATAAAAAAATCTTAGTAGAAGGTTCATTAAAATTTTTGACATTTAGTCTTTGGATAGGCTGTATAAGATGTTCAATATCCGAATGACTCTTTTGATCATGTTTCCAAAGTTTTAATCCTTTCCAGCGATCTCTAAGATTATCAAAGTCAGTTTGTTGTCCACCATTTATCATCTCAGCCCATTGATTGATAAGACCACCGCCCTCTACTCTATAACTCTTTCTAAGCATAACGGTTTGTTGCTCAAGGGCAGAGCCGTTTCCTCCCCACTGTTTTAAATCATGTTGGGTTAAAGCGGAGAGCCACCTAATCGTATCGGGTAAATAGTTCCCCCTTGGTGCACTTGAGCACAATTGTCCCATTACAGCACCCGCCTCCACAGAGGCAAGCTGATCTTTATCTCCGAGCAAAATAATCCTACAATCTAATTTAGCACTTCTTAATAGCCCATCCATCAACTCCAAACTTATCATTGATGCCTCATCCACCACAATGACGTCATGAATGAGGTGGTTTATTTCTCCACTCCACTGGTCCGACCTTAAATTTAATAACTTGTGCAAAGTAACAGGAGCAGTGGCGACTTCAAACTTAAATTGAGTCGGCAATAAATCTATAGCATTCTTAATCGAAGAACCTAGTCTTGCAGCGGCTTTCCCTGTTGGGGCTGCAAGAGCTATGTTAAGGCTGCAATTTGGATCTTGCTTTCGTGCATTAGTTATTAGTAGGGATAATAATTTTGTAACTGTAGTTGTTTTTCCCGTTCCCGGCCCGCCAGTGATTAAGGTAAAGTACTTTCTAGTTGCAATAGCGCATGCAAGCTTTTGCCAATTTGGTTGATCTGCCTCCTCATCGGGTCCAAATAGAATATTGAGATCCTCAGCTAAATCGTGTACTGGGTCACAATTTAAAGCTAGCCTTGATTTAATTGAATTGATGATTCTTTGTTCGGCTTCCCAGTTTTTTCTTAAATAAAGTAACTTCCCATCAAGGACTAGGGGGCTATTCTCACCATCCTTCCAAGGCAATGATTGTGCGGACGCGGATAAACTTTTGAGAAGTAATCTTCCCCAAATAGGCTCAAAGGACATGGCTGCCCAATTACCAGTCGCCAACAAATCAAGATCTAGACAAGTATGGCCCTTGAAATACAAATAACTGACAAGGGAGGCCAAAATCTGATGATTGGTATCCTGACTTGGAACCTTACTTTGTAGGAATTCACCAAATGCAACATCAAACTTTGAGAATGGGAGCTTAATTTCTAAATTCTCTTGCATCTATTTACACCCCTTAAATTCGTTATCAATGGATAAGATAAGTTCTTTGGGTGGACGATCAACAAAGATACCTCTAGAGGAAGTATTAACTCCCCTCAAGTACATATAGACTGCACCTCCCATATGCGTATCATATTCATAATCATCTAAACGAAACTTCAAAAGTCTGTGCAAGGCCACTAAATAAAGGGTGTATTGAACATCATAACGATGATCTAATATGGATTGAGTTAATTCATTTATTGAATAGTTGTTTAAAAAGTTGGATTTGTAATCAAGCACATAGTAAAGTCCTTCATGCTCAAATACTAAATCCATAAAACCCGTCAACATTCCATTCATCTGCCTAGCTTGCAAGGGAGAACGTAGTTGATTTGGAAGGACCTGCTTAGTAATCATTTCATCAAGCCTGGATACGCTCATTTCATTAATTGGAAGTGTGAACGCCATTTCTGCCCAGGCATTTTGATGATTCAATTTATCTAGAGATAGTTTGGAAATGGAAATAGGCGTTTTCTCACCTGCAAGCTCTGTGGTGACAATTTTTTTAATCCAAGAAATGAGTAGATTTTTTTGATCCTCACCGAACCCAAGCTTAAATGATTTATTGTTAATCATCGAAGTCCATTCGAAGGATACTTGCTCTTTAGCAGATGAAGAACTAATTGGCCAATCATGATTAAACTGCCATTCCAATAAATCATGCAGTAAGGTTCCAAACGTGCTGCTTGACTTCAAAGATGTATAAAGATTGTCCTGTGCATCAATAGTAAGTTTATTTTGATTTGAAACTTTATTTAGTATTTCTTGATTAGTCAAGTTATGGTCGTTATCATCCTGTGAATCAGCTCTCCTATCATCTCGGTAACTCTCTGGATAATATACATCCGCCCCTCTTTTAACAGACCCCTTTGAGATAGAGCTAAAACTAGCGGTCCACCAATTACTTATAAAATTATTTTTAGGCGTTCTCGCACTCTTTAACTCCAGGGACTCTTCAGTAATTTGATAGTTAACAGCCTCTGCAACTGGGGTATCTTTTATTAATATATCAGTACAACTCTCCCACATGGTATTTAATTTTTCTCTTAAATCAGATGTACTTTGCCTTCCCAAAAGAACAGAGATTGCACTCTTTGGATTCAAGCCCTTTTTGGTAAAATCAGATTTAATTGTTGCCAATCCAAGCCAAAGTGCTTTTTGAGCTCTCGTTAGGGCAACATACATCAATCTGATATCCTCCTCCAATCTTTTTTGCTTTTCAGCATCTGTGGTCTTTTTTTCCACTCTGAAGTTTGAGATAAAAGGCAAAAATACAAGTGGAAATTCCAATCCCTTTGATTTGTGTATCGTGATCACTTTAATCAAATTAGCTTCGCTTTCAAGTCTCACAATAGCTGAGTCCCCTGAGGTCCTTGGATCACGGATTTGTTGCTCAAGATAACGAACAAGAGCAACTTCACCGTGTAAGCGCAAACTTGCAGTTTGCAATAAATCGCCAAGATGTAATAGATTAGTTAATACTCTTTCTCCCTCCAGGTGATCGCTATTTACTGAGTTTAATATTCTTTGTGGTAATTTATTTTCATGAAGGAGTTTATGCAGCATTGGCAAAAACCCTTGTGCTTGCCAAATACGTTGATATTCATGAAAACGCTCTATCAGCATCTCCCATTCAGATTCATTATTAATGATCTGTTCAAGCTCCTGAAAACTAAACCCCCAACATCTAGTTGAAACAGCAGATCTCAAATATTTGGGAGATTTCGGATTGCTTACAGCGAGCATCCATAACCTTAGATCTGCAGCCTCCTGGGTGTTATAAACACTGTCCTTTTCAGATAAATAGACACTTCTAACTCCTAGATCCGTTAGTGCTCCTCTTATGGAGTTAGCCTCATTCATGTCTTTGACAAGCACTGCGATCTCGTTGGGCTGTGCAGCCTTAGAGTTCAATAACTTCACCATGAAACTAGCAAATACAGAAGACATCTCTCTTTTGTATTGATCGCTACTCAATGGCTCATCAGATTTAGAGCAAAAAACAGTAATGGCAGCTTGTTCAATATTTCCCACTATCAGTGGAGGTATGTCTTGTGCGGCGTTTACTTCATGAAAATCAACAGTTTTAAATGGCCTATCAGCCACTGAAAAAATATGATTAACCGCATTAACAAGCCCTTTTGTAGATCGAAAATTATTTTGTAGGGTATGTATATTTTCCTGAGCGTCTTTTGTTGCCTTCAAGTAGGTATCAAGATCAGCACCACGAAATCCATATATGGCTTGCTTGGGATCTCCAATAATAATTAAACTTGAATCAAAATTACCTTCCTCAACATAAATTTTTCTCAAAGTCCCGTACTGCCAAGGATCTGTATCCTGAAATTCATCCACCAAGGCTACTGGATATTGAGTTCGAATCGTTTGAGCAAGTTTAGATCCCTGGGCGTTGACCGCAAAATATAAATTTTTAAGTAAATCTGTGAAATCAAACTGTCCCAGCTTAGCTTTTGAACTTTCATAGATTTCATTAATTTGGTAAGCAGCATGATCTAATAAATCCTCATTATTAAGCTCGGACATTTTTTTTAAAATTTCACATAATTCATCAATTTTTTCTAAAGACGGTATTTCAATCGCTTCTTGCCAACCATTATCTTGAAGCATTTTTAGAGAAAATCGTTCAAGAGTTTTTAGTTCAATTTCGCCGCCCTTATGCCACTCTAGCATTTTATTGAACCAACCACTTAACAAATCCTTCCTATATTTACCAAATAATCCACTCTCTTTGAGTCTAAAAATATTGGTCTTGATATGCTCTCTAGTAGCCTCAGTCCATACCTGTCTAGCCTGAACCACGATGAGACCGTACTTGTCTTTAAGGGTGTCCCAATCTTTTAATGCAACCTTTGGAGCGACGCCTTGAGGTAAGTGATCTTGAGGAGATCTATCCTTCTTATAAAATCTTCCAGATAATTTATCTAACAAATCTTTTGGAGAGGCAGGATAGTCCACTAATCCTGAAATTTGCTGTGTTGATAGAGGATAAAGTTCTCTGCGCCAATATTCCTGTGCGGATGCAACCCTTAGATTGGCCCCATCCTCATTTAATGATTGATCAAATAAGCTCTTACTGTCAAATGCATGCTCTTTGAGCATGCGAGCACTCCAAGAGTGAATTGTAAAAATAGCTGCCTCATCCATCCATTGAGCGGAAAGCTCTAACCTCTTAGCACAATGTGCCCAATTTGATGAATCAACATTTTTTTTTAATTCTCTTAGAAACTCATCAGCACAAGGATCCTCTATATTAGGTAACTGAAAGTAAACAGCGGCTTGATGAAGTCTCTCTCGAATACGCCCCCTAAGCTCAGCTGTTGCCAAATCAGTGAACGTCATCACTAAAATTTCAGGTGGATTTAAACCTTGTGATTTTGAAGCATCTAGGCCGTGCCCTAAAACCAAGCGGACATACAAAGCAGCTAATGTCCAGGTTTTACCAGTGCCAGCAGAGGCCTCAATTACTTGCAGCCCTTTAAATGGCAAACTCAATGCGATGCTCATGGGGTCTCCTCATCGCTAAACATATTGACGACTGAGGCGCATGCTAAATCTCCATATAAAGAGTTTGAGAGCTCAGAAATTTTTTCTCTCAAATCATCATAACCATTAAACGCTCGCTTTAAATAGACAGACTCCTCTAGCTCGCCCTTTTTATGAAATGATGACTCAAATACACTTGACGCTGCCTCATCTAAATCTTCAGATTCATCCTTGTTATTTGGGTCAATTAAAGATTGATTGTAAAGTTGTGTTTGTAGCCAAATCCATGCTGTTTTACAGGCAACTGGGAGTGGACTAGACCAAGCCATTTCATAATGGTCAACAAGTTTCGCCAAGATATCTAGAGATTTTTGTATGCTCAAAGGATTCAAAATAATTTGAGCATCTGATCCGATTTGAACTGAGGTCAACTTTAGCCCACTGGCACATGCTAATAAATGATTGATCCATAAATTAATGATGATGTGACCTCTTGGAAATTTGAAATTTTTAATCTTCTCAGTAACTGCACCTACTCTTTGTCCAATTTGCAGGTATTCCAACTCATTTGAATTTGACCTCGCCATTAAACCTACCAGCACACCTTCAAGAACTGTTTCTCCGGATTTAATGGATATCGGAATTGGATCGCACAATTGTGGATAAGCCTTAGCTAACTCTTCACGAGATTGAATAACTTTTAAAACTTTTTGCTTTGTTTTAGAGATTAATATTTCACCAAAACCTTGCAGTGGCAATTGACCAGTCAAGCGAAGGTTTTGATCAACTTCGTCAAATTTCTTTGATCTGAGGAAGCTATCCGACACTTTATATTCTTCTAAATGATTTAACGTAAAAGGCTCAGTTTCAGCAGTTTCCTCTTCTAAATAATCTATATTTATATTAAGTTTTTTTCTAAAATAAATTTCAATTGGATAACGCAACAACCGAGTTAGATCAACTTGTAAGAGTTTTCCAAATGTAGGGGATTCCTGAATAGTTGTTACGTGATCATTTTTTCCATTAACATCAGTTTTTTTCACCATTAAATGATGCCCAAGCGTTTGCTCCCAATCTTTGTCGTAAGTAATTAACTTACTGTTACTGTCGAAATACTCTTTAGAGAATGGTTGTAGCGGGTATTTAACTGGAACAACTTTCTGATTCCAATTTGAATTGATATAGTCAATGAGTTGAGCTACTAATACAGACTCAGGTTGCTTGGAGTTGTCCCTTGCGCTATTGCCCTGCCAACTGACGTATAGTTTTTGCCGCGCACAGAGCAGGGCCTCTAAAAATAGATATCTATCATCTTCTCGTCTGGAGCGGTCTCCTGTTCGCCAATTGCGATTCATTAAATCAAAATCTTTTATCGAAGTTTGCCTTGGAAAATCACCGTCATTCATTCCTAAGAGGCAAATAATCTTAAAAGGAATTGAGCGCATTGGCATTAGTGTTCCAAACTGTACCCCTCCTCCAAAGAAACGCTGTTGCAAACCCACCTCCTCCAATTGTTGCAACCAGTAATCACGAACCACTTGGAGGTCAATCTCTTGAATAAAACTACATTGATCACATATAGCTAACCATTCCTCTAAAGGCTCAAATACTTTCTCTAGTAATCTTTCTTGTGCATCATCACAATGCTTGAAAAAACCATCTAAGATTGATTCCTTGAAAAATTTAACCCATTGATTGGGTGTCTTGGCAATGGATAATTCAGCATTGATTTTTTTTGTTGAATCAATCCAGTCTATTAATTTACTAACGGTTGGACCATCCAGACCGCCTACACCTGGGTAGGCAAGTGTTTCATTCCAGCACTTATTGGCTTCTAATGAGTATCCAAGTAACAACCTTTGAAGACCAAAATCCCAAGAATTTTGGTTTAAATCCGCTAGACCGCTGTCCATTCCGTGCTGAACTCTATGCTCCTTATCAAGTCCCCAACGAATCCCTGAGCCCTCAATCCATCCCCTTAATTGTTCTAAGTCTGCGCTTGTCAGATCAAATTTTTTACAAACTGCATCAACCTCAAATAAATTTAACCAATCGATTATTGTGATTTTCAAGGTGGGAGTTGATAGCAATTGAGTCAACGCCCTAACGATTGGTGTCTCCTTAGGGGTAGTATCAGCGATTGAGAAAGGAATATAGCGTGAATCGCCTCTCGTGAATCTTCCAAAGACAGCTCTAATATGGGGCAGAAAAGTTTCCATGTCCGGAACCATTACCATGATTTCCTCAGCACGCAAATCCTGATCGTTATCTAACCATGAATGAAGTTGATCATGAAGGATCTCAACCTCCCTTTGAGTGCTGTGAGAGCTTGCAAATTGAATAGATTCATCATTTTCGGATTTATTCAATTTAACCTTTAAATCCGATGGAGAGGCTAAATTTAATATTGAGGACTGTATTTGTCTGAGCTGTGTTGCTTCAATTCCTGTACCTAGTGGGTCATTAAACACATCCACTTTCTGCAATTTATCTTTGTATGTGCTTACATTATCAAATCCGTCTAATAAATGAAAATAATCGCGCCCTTGCTTACCCCAAGAGGAAAGAAGTGGCTGAGAAGTAAGATGTAAGTCCTCATGATTAATCTCAAATTGTCTGTTTTGTCTTTTTCTAGACATTACTTTAAGTATTTCATGCCCGTCCACGATATCCCCCCAATAATATTGGCAAGGATTTTGTACAAACATAAAGACTTGACATAGACTGCCGATCTTCGCAAATGCCTCAATCACTTGTGGTGGAAGCGAGGAGATCCCAAAAATAATTATCCTTTCTGGAAGTCCTATTGGTTTTTTCTTTGTTCTATTAAATTCATCTATCAATTTGTCCATTTTCAAAATGAACTGCGAGTGAACACTTGCCCTTGAAGCGTCCTCCAACTCTGGGCCAATATCTTCTCTCAAGGCTCGCCATAGCTCAGATTGCCATACTTCATCATCTCCTAAAGGTATGGGATTGCTTGGATTTGCTAAATAGGAATCACTTTTAAGACGATCATTTCCATTTGACCAGTCAATTAACCAATCCGCCCTATAGTTTTGATAACCGTCAAAAACATCTGCGATTTGACTGACTAACTGATATAGCCTCCTTGAATCATGTACCTCACCCAAATACTTTTTTAATGGATGGAATTTAGCCTGACTAACCAAATCAGGCAATAGTTTATACAAGCGCCAAGTCAGACTTTTTTTATCAAAAGGCATACGAATTGGAATATCCAAATCGCTCAAAACTGTTCTATAGATACCCCATAAGAAGGTACTTGGAAATTCAATTTTTGTAGCAGCACATATTCCAATAGTGTCTTCATTAGCTAGAGACATTTCTAGCCAATGCTTCATACCATTATTTTGTACCAGAATGTTCTCTGAAGAAAATACAGGTAATTTGTAGCGTCCTAAAATTTGAACAAGCAAATCACGTAAATCTTCCAACCTGTTGCCGTGCAACACCATGAAACCAGGAAAGACAGATTCAGATTTTGTGTTCATTACTTGAATTTCGATTATTTTGGATGGCGCGCTCAGAAAGTAAGTGCAACTTTTTTAAAGGAAAATGTTGCATGACTAAAACCTACAAACAACTGACAATGGATGAGAGAACTTTTATTCAATTGGGACTGATGATGGCTTTAAAGCCT
>CAIWAO010000113.1 GCA_903910745.1 uncultured Burkholderiales bacterium | reverse complement strand
GGTCAAATATAGGATTTCCTAAAATTTGAAAATTGATTTTATTGGTGTTTTGTGCTGATCGAAAAGACGAATGTGATCAGCGCAACATCATGAACACTAAGCTGGAGCAAGATTGCCTAGATGGACAATCTTGCTCTTCGTAAATGTTTAAGCAGTTTAAACTTCTCAAGCTCATAGAGCCCCCCTCTATTGAGTAAAGGCTTGAGCTTATCCGGGTTACCAAAAAAAGCGTCTTAAGGAGCTGGCTTCAACTAGATGTATCTTTGGCTAAACCAAATGACTTTTAGGAATCGATGAGAAAAAGCAACAGGCTAAGAACTTTTAAAAGCCTGCCCTATGTTTAAAAAGAGTGCGTAAAAACTCTACCTTGGTAGTTAAAGGTAATTGTCTCTCCTTGTTGAACAGTTACTGGAACAACACGGCAGACCTCTCTCATTTCAGCTTGTGCGGGCGATTTGCTCATCTCATTACCTAGCAACGCCCCGCCAACCATACCAACCGCAGCACCAGCATTTCTGTCGCGGCTGTTACCGCCTAACGTGCTCCCTATCAATCCACCTGCGACAGCGCCTAATAATCCGCCCCCTGCCCCGCTGGACTGGGTAACGACTTCGCGCTGCTCGCACTGTCTTTGCTGAATGGTTACGAAATTGGGCTGACGGGCAATGACGACTGCAACATCACCAGCAGCCGGTTGAACCTGCATTTGTTGCTGTGGGGGCTGTGAGTAGACCTGTTGGGCATGTGTTTGACCAAAGACCGAAGCGATTAAAGTAGTAACTAAGGTCAAAGTAACAGCATTAAATTTACCAGAAGCAGTTTGTGATTTAATTAAAGTTCTTGACATTGAAAAACACCCCCTAATAACGAGTTGACTAAACGAAGATCAAATACCATTTGAATCTGAAGAACAGATTTTATGACAAATTGGGTTTTTAGTACATTGAATTAATTTTATCGCCGCTAAATTCACAATAATTTACAGTTTCACAGTATAGATATGACAGTATGCTTGAATCAATAAGACAACGGGTCAGAGGCAACATTTTAGAAATGGTTGGAGGCGGATCTGGCCCCCCTGTAGCCTTTCTCACACCACCGGGGGATCCCGGTCTATTTGGTCCAAACTCAATGGTTTGGAGAGTGCATGTAGACTTCATATCGATGATGATTGGTGGAATCAGCTCTCTCACCCTGCAGGCCCTTCATCCACAAGCACTTGCCGGGGTATGGGATCACTCCACATTTAGACAGGATCTAAAGGGCAGACTGGGTAGGACGGCGTTCTTTATTGCAGCAACCACCTATGGGCCAACAGAGATGGCAAACAAGATTATCGATAAGGTAAATAACATTCACAAAACTGTGAAAGGTATTGATGAAACAGGAAAGCCCTACTTCGCTTCAGATCCCCATTTACTCAAATGGGTTCATATAACTGAGACATATAGTTTTCTGAAAGCGTATCAAAATCACTGCCAACCCAAACTTACTCCGGCCCAGCAAGATCAATACATAAGTGAAATGAAAACCCTGGGAGAGAAAATGGGAGCAATTAATCTGCCAAGCACCTTGGCTGGAACTTATGAGGAAATACTAAAATACAAGGATGAATTAAGATTCAATGAGCGAGCACAGTCGATCATTGAGTTGCTCAGTGACTTTCCCAGTTCAACCTTCTCTAAACCGTTAATAAAGCTAATAACTAGGGCTGGCTTTGCTAATCTTCCGTCGTGGACCCTTTCTTATATCAATAAGCCCATCCCAACCCTGTGGGATCAGATAGTCACCAAGTCAAGTGTGAACCTAATGGCGATACCGATTCGAGAAGCCCTCAAAAACGGAGTAGCAGCCCACTCATATAAAAGAGTTTATGGCTATCAAATGTAATACCCACTCTAAATCAAGGCCAATTGATATTAAGCACGTTCCTAAAAATAGAGACGCCTAAAATACATTCAACCTCAAGGGTAAGGATATCTATCCACAACTGCAGGTGAATAATTATTTTCTTCAAAGCTTTCATTTACGGCCTTACCCTGCAGTCTAAGACTTCAGTATTTTCCACCGTTAATCACATCCTCAACTACAAGTAGATGCACAATTTATCACCTCATTACAAAGCATTAGTGATTGGGGCAACCGGGGCAATTGGGGGGGCGTTTGTAACCGCGCTCAGAAATGATAAAAACTGCTCTCATGTAGAAGTCTTAAGCAGAGCAACGCATCCACTATTTGATCTAACGGATGAGGCAAGTATCGAAAAAGCATTGATTCCTATTAAAAATAATAGTCCTTTCGAATTGATTATCGATGCAACGGGTGCTTTAACTATGGACGACCAAGGTCCAGAGAAGTCCCTTCAGTCTATACACGCCGCTAATCTAAGCAAATCATTATTGATCAACTGCATAGGGCCTACAGTTTTATTAAAAAATTTAGTCCCCTGCCTTTCAAGAAATAAATGTATCTACGCAAAACTATCAGCAAGAGTTGGAAGCATAAGCGACAATAAACTGGGGGGGTGGTACAGTTACAGGGCCTCAAAAGCTGCATTCAACATGGTTCTTCAAACGGCAGGGATAGAGCATAAGAGGAAAAATCCTAATTCGATTTTTGTTGCATTACAACCAGGTACTGTTGCTTCGATCCTCACAAGGCCTTTTGTAGATCAATCCAGTGCGATGAGACCTGAAGACTCTGTTGAGCAAATGTTAACTGCGATGGATCTTTTAGAGCCTATCAGCGGAGCCCACTTTATTGATTACAAGGGGAATAAGATTGCCTGGTGAGAAGCTAAGAGCTCTATTGACCGATGAAGATATATCCCGGATCATTGAGATGGCCTGGGAAGACAGGACTCCCTTTGATGCCATTAAAAACAGTTACAGCATGTCAGAGCCAGACGTCAAAGCCTTGATGAAATCTTACTTAAGGAGAACTGCTTATGTGCTTTGGTGCAAAAGGGTAAGCGGGCGAAAAACAAAACACTCTAAATTGCGAAGCCCTGAAGTCAAGAGAGCCTATAGCACGGATCATTTCAAACTAAAATCTAAGTAACATACATGCAAAAAATATATCTACTTAGTTGAAACCAAAAATTCAAATCCGTGATCTCAGTTCTTTTTCAAATAACGGCCTCTTGCTTGCATGAATATGAATGCCGAACAACTCACCTTTGCTGCCTTGACTGATCTGAATCAGATTTTTGTTCTCAGTCAACAAATCAATTCGGCAGAAAGCTTTAACAAGTTGCGTTTTAGTCAAATGAAATCCTTTTTTGAGCTCAAGATTAACAAAACTTGAGTCAATCGTAAGTTTCTCATAGTCATTGGCATGAATAGCGTTGTAAAAAAAAGCTATCACCAGAGCAACTATTTCAAGACATGAGAAGGGAAGAATAAGTAAGGCTCCCATAACGTAAAATGAGATGCCTATAATTAAGCAGATGCAGGCCAAGACCGCAAAAATAATGGTCATTTGTTTAGGAGAGATTGAGCAGTTTCTTCTGAAAATCCACTGCCATGAGTCCTCTAATCTCACGCCTTTAAAATTTTGTTGCATACTTCAAAAATAATAAAAATTAGGCAATCAATAATGCCTAGCTAAACTAATTTTGGTATTGTATTTGGATATCCAAAATCCGACTTTTGAATTTTAAAATAACACCAATTAACACCCACTAAACCTTCAATGCATAGAAATTGACTTTCTAAGAAAGAACCCTGCACCTAATCACCTCAATGACCGAAGTATTTTTATTTCTTGTATGAAACTTATTTATATTGTATGGAGATGCAATCGAGGTTAAGGTAAAATGAGTCTATATGAATACTATTCTAAAAATATCCAATTTATCTAAAAAATACCAATCTGGTTTCGAAGCACTTAAAAGTATAAATTTAGAGATAAATAAAGGCGAGATCTTTGCATTACTAGGTCAAAACGGGGCAGGTAAAACCACCTTAATCAGTATCATTTGCGGAATAGTAAATCCAACAGATGGTAAAGTTTGGGTGGACGGTAAAGATATTTTAGAAAACTACCGTGATGCGCGCGCGCTAATTGGACTTGTGCCTCAAGAAATATCAACAGATTCTTTTGAAACAGTTTGGAACACAGTAACCTTCAGCAGAGGTCTTTACGGCAAGGCTCCAAATCCATCATTTATCGAGAAAATTTTAAAAGATCTTTCTCTCTGGGATAAGCGCAATAACAAAATTATGATGCTCTCAGGAGGTATGAAGCGTAGGCTGATGATAGCTAAGGCGCTATCACACGAGCCTAAACTGTTGTTTTTGGACGAGCCTACCGCAGGGGTTGATGTCAGTTTACGCAAAGATATGTGGAGTTTAGTGAAGGAATTAAAGGATGCTGGAACCACCATCATTCTTACCACCCACTATATTGAAGAGGCCGAGGAGATGGCCGACAGAATCGGAATCATTACTAAGGGTGAGTTAATACTAGTAGAAGAGAAAACAAGCCTCATGAAAAAGCTTGGAACAAAAGAACTCACCTTACAGTTGCTACACCCTTTGGATGAAATACCATCGGACTTGGGTATTCCAGGACTCAAACTCTCTGCAGACAAGTTTGAGCTTAGCTACACTTTTGATTCAAAAAGTGAGCAAATTGGAATTGCAGACTTATTGCAAAAACTCTCACAACACCACATCAACTATAAAGATTTGTATACCAGCCAAAGCTCTTTAGAAGACATATTTGTAAACTTAGTCAACTCAGGAGCAAAGAGTAATGATGCTTAATTATTATGGTATTCGGGCAATTTATTTATTTGAAATGGCTCGCACAAGACGCACATTAATGCAAAGTGTCATAGCTCCTGTTATTTCAACTTGTCTGTACTTTATTGTATTTGGATCTGCAATAGGCTCTAGGATCTCCCAAATGGAGGGCATCAGCTACGGGGCGTTCATAGTTCCTGGACTAGTGATGCTCTCGCTTCTGACTCAAAGTATCTCAAACGCCTCTTTTGGTATATATTTCCCCAAATTTAGCGGCACTATTTATGAACTTTTATCTGCACCGCTCTCTCCTTTTGAGATCATTCTGAGTTATGTCGGTGCAGCGGCCACAAAATCAATCTTTCTTGGTATTGTCATTTTAATTACGGCTGCTTTTTTTGTACCACTGAGCATTGATCATCCTGTTTGGATGTTAGTCTACCTAATCCTTACTTCAATCACCTTTAGTCTGATTGGATTTATTATTGGCATATGGGCTGATGGGTTCGAGAAACTTCAAGTGGTTCCTCTTTTGATAATCACACCCTTAACATTTTTGGGGGGAAGTTTTTATTCAATTTCTGTACTACCGCCCTTTTGGCAAAATGTTGCGCTTTTAAACCCGGTTGTTTATTTAATAAGCGGTTTCAGATGGAGCTTTTACAGCATTGAGGATGTTAATTTATGGCTTAGTTTAGGAATGACCCTGGGATTCCTTATATTGTCTATTGCCGTTGTGGTTTGGATATTTAAAACAGGTTACCGACTTAAGAAATAAAATTCTCCTAAAAAACAAGGGTATCAATTTTCTTCGTTTCTAATTTTTGTGGTGAGTTACCTTTAGAACAAAGGACTGGTAAGCACATAGAGACAAAAACTCTTGTCAAAATACAAAAAAAAGAGCCATCTTAATCAACAAGTTACGTATCACTTTTTGTGGATGAGCTAGAGCTCTATCGTCGAATGTTCTTACCTTCTACGTAATGGTCACAAACATCGACGATTACACTCGCACCAATACACCGCCTGAGCTGGTAAATGTGTGGCAGGAAGGTTGCAGTAAGTTGGCAGTAAGCTAGCGGCTATAGCCAGCTTATGATATCGTCCCGGCTCCAGCGATGTCCAAAGAGCCACAAGACCTCGCTCTTCAGATTAACACCTTCGCACGCTTGGCGAGTGTCTATAACCTGCTGTCCCAGCCCGAAGTGTTTGGTCTATCGTCCCAATGAGTTCGAAGCGAGATTGATCGCATGCGTGAAAAGTTTTCGTGTTCACATGATATTTGCAAAACGCACGGGGTCAGCGGGGTCAGCAAAATTGAGATCGATGCAATCGCACCGGTCATGCTCTAACAGAGTGTCCAGAGAATCGAGCCGCCTGATTACGGTGCACGATGTTTCTCAACATTGACATCCTCCCCTGCCTAGAGGCAGGGCAGGATGTCAAAACTTCTAAATAGGAGAACAGTAATTTAATATCTAAGACTTGGAACAGCAAAATTTCAAAGCATCTTAATAAAAATCTTCCCTCCCAATCGTTGACATTTGATAACTTTAGACTAAGTTCCTGGACTAAGTACTGCATTTGAAGACCTAAAACGACATTCATTAGTTAAGTCCTGTACTCTTGATCTTTTAACGCAATGAGTGTTCGGGATGATCAATAGAAAAGGGATGCAAACAACGGGAATAAGGTTTTCAGGTACCAGCAAAAAAGAATTACCTTCAATTCCTAATCACCCCAAAGAGGAAGCGGGCGCTGGAAAAACTTGGAATGAAGCCGTGTCTCTTTGGCTAGAGGAGACATGCACCAAGACAACTCATGAAGAAGACAAGAAAAAACTTGAATGGCTCAAACCCTTTCTTGGTGAACTAGCACTTAGCGCTATCAACTCCCAAGTTATCACTCAGGTCAGGTCTGCAAGCGCAAAAGTAATAACCCGAAATGGGCTGGGCCGAACTCAGTCAACCACCAACCGTTACTTGGCTTTGCTACGCTCAATTTTGATCAAAGCCAAGGATGAATGGGAATGGTTAGAGCGAATACCAAAAATAAAACTCTTCAAAGAACCTCCTGGACGGGTGAGGTTTCTAAGTCCAGAGGAGGCTAAAAGGTTATTGGATGAACTGCCTGAGCACTTGTTGGCAGTTATAAGATTTGATTTAGCAACGGGGCTGCGACTCAGCAATGTTGCTAAACTGAAATGGTCAGATATTGATTTTAAGCATCAACATGCTTGGGTAGAGGCGCGTGATTCAAAGTCAAGAAAATCGATTGCCATAGATCTCAACAGCGACGCAATTCAAGCTCTTAAGGGAGAGCTCGGGAAACATTCTGAGAGAGTCTTTACCTACAAAGGTAAACCGCTTGATAATTTAAACACCAGAGCATGGCGTAATGCTCTTAAGCGCGCTGGTATCAGTGACTTTAGATTTCATGATCTCAGGCACACCTGGGCATCATGGCACAGACAAAGCGGGACACCAGCTCATGAGCTTCAGGTTCTGGGGGGATGGAGCTCCTCGGTTATGGTGGAGCGATATGCTCATCTAGGAAAGGACGTCATAGCAGGCGCTTCCAAGAGAATAGAATCTATTATCCCTAAATAGTGGGATCTGCAAAATTCTTTTTCACATGTTCAGTAAAACTTGATTGTTCAAATTTCGGTTTTCAATTTGGAACCTGGTTTGTTTGTTTGAATATATTGCGCTCAAGTTCCATCAATCGCGTCAATAAATCCAGCCCCAATAAAAGGCCCTGAAGCCCTAAGCAGGCAATTGCCTTCATCAGCCACTTGATGTTGTACCCCACTGCACAGCACAGGGTATAAAACGCGTCACCAGTTGAGCCTTTGAGCCAGTTTCGATCCATTTGATGGTCTGGTTTAAGTGTCCGGTTGCCGGTTGAACGCCTTGTCTTCTTTTCAACCACTTGCTTGGGCGTGATGTTGACTGCCTCGAGCAAGAGACTTGCTTGCTCTTGTCTGCTCTGACAGCGTACGGCCGTCCCAGGGGTTGCATATCCCACCAACACATGGGCAGTTATTCCAGGAGCACTTGGACAACCAATCCCGCCAGAATCAGCGGCCACTCAATTCGTGTTGGCCATGCTCAAGATTTACTGATATTGGTAGCTAGCCTATCCATCATTTTGAGTATGGGGAGTTGGTCAGAAAGCGATACCGTCTCGAGGTACGTGGAACATATCAATCATGCTCTATAACGCTTGTTAAACAATTAACCCAACGATTTGAGCTCATCGGAAGTTTTTTCACAAAGCGTAAAATTATCTGACGAAATCGCTCTTGGAGTCCAATTTTCGGGAGGCTCATCGTCAAGCCTCAAAATAAACTAACTGCCCAAAGATTTCCGGATTAGCTGGTATGTCAAATTGCGAAGGCTCCTTGCGCCACTGGAATAACTGTCCCCCTGGTCTGCATTTAACTAAAAGCGACAACTACCCTGACACCGGGGGATGGCTGTTGCTGCCATATTCATTTGGATCGAGTCAAGGGCTACTAGCCTTGCATCCTGAGCGCGATAGTCTAAGCTGGTATTTTTTACGACTTCTTGTTTTATATTTTCAAGCTGCTGATTGAGTGCCTGAAATTTTTGGATGCACTCCATGATGTGATGCATTAAGTAACTTCACTCATCTATAGACTTCACGACGATTTCCAATCTCGATCACTAAGACCATCATCTGTCCGTCTACGATATTGCAGATCACCCTAATATCGCCCACTCTGTACCGCCAATATTCACCTATGTTGGGGCCTTTTAAATTTTTTCCCAAAGCACGTGGGTCATCTAACGCCGCAACGCGCTCATCCATATAATCAAGTACGCGTAATGCAGTTTGCTTATCTAATTTTTTGAGCTGCTTACTTGCAGACTCCGCGTACTTAATGATCCAGGCCAAGATCTTTCCTTACCTGGGTAGCATCTAATAGTTTTTCGCTGCCTCTACGCACTCGCTCCATTGTTGCGTCAGCCAAATAAAAATCCTCAAGGTCATCCAACCCGCCCTCAATAAGCTCACGCAAATAATACGATTTAGCCCTACCGGTTTGGGCAACCAATTGATCTAATCTTTGCTCGATCTCTGGATCAAGCCGAATTGAAACAGCCATGATTTTTCTCCTAAAAAGCACCAATTTGGCTATTGTATCACATGTATAACATTAAATACATGTATTTATTTAGGGTGTATTTATGGCATTAGCGCACCAGTAAATTACCCACTTAATGAGAACGAGTCCGTTTTGTAAACTGCGGCATTTTAAATAACCTTCTATTTCTTAAGCTTTCCAGGTGTAGTGCACGCTCACAATTTTCATTCAATTTAATCAAGTTTTTCAATTGACCTGCTTCACGTTCTGCTTCACGTTCTGCCTCCCTCCCTTGTACTGAACTGCTCACCTGTTGTGAGTTTGGCAACTCGTTACTGTCACCCTTTTGCAAAAGAGTGCTACTGCCCTTACCCCCTACCGTAGTTGCAATCTGCTCGATCGGATGAATGAATCCTTGAGAGATCAAGCCCTGGTAAATCTGCTGGTGCTTACTTAACTCAGAGCAGGTCCTTGCGATTGACTTGCCTAGTTCCCCATAGAGTCGGTGGGTGTTGCTGCGGTAGTTCATCTGCATGTGGCGCTTGTCACGGATCTTTTCGATCCCCCTCTGGATTTCGGCAAGGTGCTCGTATCCCCACAAAATTTGTTTGGACTCATCCACTGCTCCATACAGCTCCATTAGCAAGAATGACTGGTCGTCTTTGCTGTTTCCGGTGAGGCTAAACATGGTGTTGATTAGCCCTTCTGGTGTTCGCATGTGGGGAGATAACATTCGGTAGTCGGCTCTGTTTTGAATAAATTCGTCTAGAGAGGGGCACTCGATCTTCATGAGCTCTAGGTCGCCTGCCCGAAGTATCCGAAATAGCCCGATCATCTTCCGAGCGTAGTCGCTTCGGTGTTGGTGGGTTTGTGCAAATTCCTCCGTTAGGGCACTTAGTAAATCTAAGATCCACTCTCGGTCCTTGGGGAAGTAGAACATCAGCTCGTCCTGCAGCTCTTCAGAGCTAATAGGGTCTGCAATCCGAGAGCCAATCATTCGGCTCTCAAGAGATTCGAGTCTTTGTTTTTTCCAGACCAAGACCGCAAGGTCGTGTACCAACATGAGTTGAACGGTATCCCTTGGTGAGTGCTCATCGATAAACTCCTGCTTGAGCGCATTAAATTCGAACTCACTCTCGCTGGGCAGTACTACCGATGGTGAGTACATCCCGTGCTTGGTGGCGTTACGGGAGGAGTTGGACTTGCCTACTGCGGTGGTGGGTCCCCCTCCCCGGGTTACGGTCTTATTAAGTAAGTTCGATTTCTTCATGGTCATTCTCTCTAGAGTCGCTCTTGATGAAGGCCGGCACCATGCTCGGCGCTTCACACAAGTAGCAGTGTTACCAGCACCTTAGCGGGTAATTTGACTCTAACGGGTAACGTGATCCTTACGTACACCGGACTAGGGCTCGGTGAGTCGGGCATTAACTACCCTTAACTTCATCTGGCTCACTCACTCTTTGGGCGCCATTGGTGGTAGCGAGAATTGATGTCTAGCCGGTAAGGCATACAACCAGTTTAAGTTGGGATTGGTGTTCTTAACTCTTGATAAGAGAAAGTGAGTGGCCCGTTAGATGCGACTCTTAAAGCGGACCCCAGCTCCGTCTTCTGGGGTTCCGATGAATTCGATGCCTCCCTCTTCCAATGCGCCTTTTAGAGCCTGAAGCACTTTTACGCTAGCACTTGGCAGCAAGCCATCACACGCTTCGACCCTACGAATAGTTGAGATGGCGACCCCGGCTCGGCCCGCCAAGTCTGTGCCTGACCAGTCCAAAAGCGCTTTTCCTGCTCGTACTTGTGCTCCAGTAATCATATATAGTATAATTTGTACTATTAAAAGTATTTAATGTTTCTTTTAAGGATCTATAGATAAGATGGATAAGAATAACGCAAAGCAGCTACTCAATACCACCCTTGAGAAAATTGAAGGCGCCTACGCATACTCAACAATTCGTGCGTATAAGGCTGACTTTGGTAAATTCATTGAGTTTTGCGAAGAACACAATGAAGGCGCCCTACCCGCCCTACCCTCATCCATCGCCAACTTCATCATTGAGCTTTCTAACGACAAGCGAAGTTCAGCCGGTATTCGCCGAGCTCTTTGCGGAATATCTACCATTCACAAACTCAATCGTTTGGATGATCCGACCAAGGATCCCGACATCACCATCGAAATGCGAAGAATGCATCGCAAGTTGGGGCGCTCCGCAAAACAAGCAGGTAGCATTAATTTAGATATCCTAGACGAGATGCTATTGGCTACCGATGATTCCATCCGGGGTCTGCGAGATAGGGCTTTATTGCTGGTGGCTTACGACACGCTGTGTAGGCGTAGTGAGTTAGTGTCGCTACAAGTTAAAGATGTCAAAATCCATATCAAAAATGGCATTGAGAGTACTTCGATTCTTCTTAGAAAAAGCAAAACAGATCAAGACTCCATGGGCAAATGGCTACGCCTAAGTCAAAGGGGCGGCGTTGCATTAATGGAGTGGATACAGCAACTTCCCGAGGGGCAGGAAAAAATCTTCACTGGTATTAATAGGGCAAATATCATTGGTTCTGAAGTTGGGGCAGGCCAGATTAACCGGATCTACAAGAGAATAGCCAGAGCAGCCGGATTAGATGAATCAGTCATTAAGGGAATTAGTGGTCACTCCATGCGAGTGGGTGCCGCTCAAGATTTACTAAGTTCTGGGGCAAGCATGCCAATCATGATGCAGAGAGGAAGATGGTCAAAGGCTGATACGGTGATGAGATATGTTGAACATATTTAGCCCTATCAACTAGAAGTCTAGAGTAAAACATTCCTTATTGGCAACAATAGATCCCCTCTAGATCCCTTTAAATAAATTACAACAGTTTTTTAAAGCTATTGATCAAATGACGTGGTCAATTAATCTTATTGCAATTCACCCTTCCAACAAATGCCCTATCTTTATCTTTATCAATCGGGTACGCCCCCATACCAAGCTCCTTGCGAACGGCAGCACGAAGAACCTGTATTTCATCTGGACTGACTTGTTCAAACATAATCTTCTTCAATGCATTAATTACATCTGGCTTTTCACATGTACAAGCAAGCTCATTGAAGCATCCTCGAATAGTCTCAATCGACTCATGTTGAGGCGTAATATCACTTTTTCTTACATTTGAATATTGATAGTTGCTTAAAACTGCATTTGCGATATTGAGCGCCCTAAGACAAGCATCTCTGTTCATTTGCCACCGTTCCCACTTACGCTTACTGTATTCATTAAAGAGCCAAGCTAAAATAGCAATTAGCACGGGGGTTGTAATCTTTAAGAGCTCCATAGGGTGTTGGCCTTAAAATATATTTCCAAATAATCTGCATAAACATCAGTAGTAAAACTAAATCTTCAAGCCAATCCTAGCCATACGAGCCTCAATTTTTTCCTGAGCCCAAGGAGCAATATTTACATACTCAATTTTTTGGTACGGATACTTTCGAATGGTCGCGGCATGCAGGCCAATGAGCTCATTGGCAATAACAACCCCCGGCTCATCTAGGGTAACTACATCTACAGCAAGCTCTGCACTCCCACATAGAATTTTGAAGACCCCAGAATCTCTTGGATTGGGCAGCTCTTCAATGATGAAATACAAGACCCCATCCCGATATACGGGGCTTGAAAATGAATTAATGAAAAATTGCTTGAGCTCAGAAAGAAATGCCATACGCTTCCAAATTTTTGGGATGCGCAAGCATCACAATATAAAAAACTCATTCTCAGATAGGGCGTTCATTGTTTAGGTAATCCCCCCCCCGTTCCAATCGACTGCATCGCCATTGGGTTGATATCCCGGCACTAATTTCTTCAAAGTACTCCGAATCAATTGCGCATCACAGGCCTGCAGGGCTAAATTGAGTTTTTCTAGCTCTATTTGGAGTTCAGCCCAGGGCAGGAAGTCCTCATGCGCCTTCATAATTTTAGGGTGGGCTGTGGGCTGGGGATTATCTCCAATCAAGAGCTCTTCATAGAGTTTTTCTCCTGGGCGCAATCCCGTCACCTCGATTTCAATATCCCCATGGGGATGTAACTCATCTTTGACCATGAGGCCAGATAGATACACCATCTTGGCTGCTAAATCATAGATCCGTACGGGTTGCCCCATATCGAGCACAAAGACATCGCCTCCAGTTGCCATGGCGCTAGACTGAATCACTAACTGCGCTGCCTCAGGAATGGTCATGAAATACCCCGTTACTTCAGGGTGAGTTAGGGTAATGGGGCCCCCTGCCTTGATCTGCGCGTTAAAGAGTGGCGCTACCAAGCCGGATGACCCAAGCACATTCCCAAATCGCACCATCGAGAACTGGGTTGCATGACCCCCAATTACCGCACCCTCGGCTATCGCTTGCAACACGAGCTCAGCCACACGCTTACTAGCTCCCATCACATTGGTGGGCCTAACGGCTTTATCGGTACTAATTAAAATAAAGTGGGATACACCAGTCTCTAGGGCAGCTTGAGCGCAAGTGAGCGTTCCTAGGACGTTATTCCGAATGCCTTCGGCCGGGTTTTGCTCTACCAGAGGAACATGCTTATAAGCCGCCGCATGAAAGACCGTAGCAGGCTGGTGAGCGACAAAAAACTTGAGCATCAGCTCAGCATCTCGAACCGAGGCCAAACAGGGAATGAGCTTGATTGGCAAAGTTTTGGCAGAGTCAGATTGAGAATCCCCACTTGGCGCTTCTTCCCCATTGCCATTTTCCTGCAGGGTAATGGTCTTCTTTAATTCTTCATAAATTTGATAGAGGGCATATTCACTGCTATCAACCAGAACCAATGATCTTGGTGAGAACTTAATAATTTGTCGACAAAGCTCGCTACCAA
The DNA here is from genome assembly GCA_903910745.1 of uncultured Burkholderiales bacterium. Lineage (GTDB taxonomy): Bacteria > Pseudomonadota > Gammaproteobacteria > Burkholderiales > Burkholderiaceae_C > Limnohabitans. The sequence continues at coordinate 241 of CAIWAO010000113.1, read as the reverse complement.
TAGAGCCACCCGCTCCAGTTACCAGTACGGCCTTATTGTGAATGTTTTTTTCTAGCAATGCAACATCCGGAGGAACCACCTTACGTCCTAGCAAGTCGTTCATATCCAAGTCATATAAATCGGAGATTTTGACTCGACCAGAAGCCATATCAAGCACTCCAGGCAGGGTTCGAACGCGTACCCCACAGCCATTTAAGCTAGCAATAATTTCATTTCTACGGACCTGGTTAACCGAAGGAAT
>CAIWAO010000112.1 GCA_903910745.1 uncultured Burkholderiales bacterium | reverse complement strand
CTTTGAACTTGGCAGTAGCCCGAAAGCGAAGGCCGTGGTTTGAGGGTTTATGGGCTAACGCAAACGAACCGGTTGAGTGGTCTTATCGACCGCATCCGGCCTAATGGAAAATCTCGGATAATAATCTGCACCTCAAGGGTATTTACTCTGAATGATCTGACTATTAAGTGTAAGATAAGCAGGGTTTGAGGTTAGAAGTGTGCGTTACATTTTTTATGCGCCAATCCCTCACCAACAGTGGAGTGTCGCACATTCTATTTATACCTGCTATTTGATTAAAAGTTTTCCTAAAAAGACTTCGATTGGATTTTCAGATTTCATTCAACAGTCTAAGGATAACCGTGGAACTCTTAATATATTTGGTCTTAACCGCCCTGTCTGGCATTTTTTGCGCATGGTATGCTAACAAGCACGGAGACTCATTTGGTGAATGGCTTGTACTAGGCCTTGTTTACCCGCCCTTTGTGAGCATCCCTGCAGTATTGTTTTGTGTAAACAATACTGAGCTCACAGCAAAGTAAACCTAGCCAAACTTCTATCCGTAGTAAATCTATTGAAGCTAGTAAAGCCACAAGAACTAGACTAGGTGAGTATCTTACTTTTTAAGGTCGAGTATTTCTCTGGCCTCCCTTGAGGTGGCCAACTCACCCCCTAGATCTTTGATGATTCTGTTTGCACGACTCACCAACTGGGCGTTGCTCTCACAAAGAACACCCCGGTCTAGGTAAATGTTATCTTCCATACCTACTCGGACATGCCCTCCGTACAGCCATGCCTGGGCTACGATTGGGAATTCAGCCTTTGCTATGCCAAAAGCGGCCCATTTTGCACCCTGAGGCAATTGATCACGCATATAAAGAAGAGTTGCGGGGTCGGTGTTGAGTCCGTATTTAACACCCATTACAAATGTATACAGCCCGGGGCCCTCAAGTACTCCCTCTTTGATAAGATCTTTAGCAAGGTTTAGATCCCCAGTATCAAAGATCTCAAGCTCTGGCATTACACCGGCCTCTTTGATCACTTGTGCCATCTTTCGCACATTAGCTGGAGTGTTGATTACGACATCGGCCCCTGAATTCATGGTATTCAGATCAAGTGAGCAAATATCGGGTTTAAGCTTGGCGACATGCTCCACTCGTTTGAGTGGATGACATAGAGTCGTTCCCGCTGCAAAGACTTTGGGGTCATCTTCAGAGGGGATAAAGCGCCCTCCAGGACCCGTGGTTAAATTGATGATTAACTCTTTGTTTTGGGCTTTTATAAGGTGCATGACCTCTGAATAATGATCAAGCTCCATCGAGGGCTTGCCCGTATCTGGGTGTCTAACGTGAATATGCACCACCGCTGCCCCCGCCTCTGCAGCGCCCAGACATGAATCGGCAATTTGCTTAGGGGTAATAGGAAGATAGGGGGTCATCTCAGGTTTGGTCAAATTACCTGTGACTGCGCACGTTAAGATTGTTTTACTCATTTGTACTCCGGTTTATATTTGAAAATAAATTTAATCTTTTTTATGTAAGCTCACATGAGCACCCGCGTTGGGTTCAAGTTTTACATACCCAATCAAGAAAATAAATATCATTACTCCTACAGCAATAAATGCAGTCGTGAAATCCGTTGATGTTGCAAGGGTATGATTGCTGTAAAACATTGAGGAGTGAAGCACTACAGCACCTAAAGCAATTCCAACACCAAAACACAGTTGTGAGACTGTACTAAACAATGTGTTGGCCGCACTCATTTTGTTCTCCGGTACATCTACGAATGCCAAAACCTGAAAACAAGTAAACTGCATTGAACGACTTAGACCATAGATAAGCATAACCAAACAAATGATCCACACGCTAGTCTGTGCGCTTAGGGTTGCACAGCCTATTGCTGCAAGTGCACAAATCAAGCCGTTATAGATCAAAACATTCTTGAACCCGAAACGTTTTAATATCCCAGAGGTTAAAGGCTTTAAACCTAAATTACCAAGCGCAGCGGCCAAGAACAAAAGTCCCGAGACAAACGACGTGTACCCAAAAGCAACTTGAAACATCAAAGGTGCCATGAAAGGCGTGACCCCGACCAACGCTCGGTTAAGGGATCCGTAAAAAAAGGTGGTCGAGAAAGTTTGTATCTTTAGAATTGAGAAATCAAGCAACGGATGCTCTGTACGAATGCAGTGAACGTAGGAGAGAATTCCAAAAACAAGACTACTCGCGCAATACCCAAGTGACTCTGCATTGATCTGCTCTTGTCCTATCTTCTCAAGACCTATCAGCATGGTTGCAAGGCATCCGCCTATGAGTATGAAACCAATCAAGTCTAGAGGTTTTTTAACATCTGAGATTTGGTTCTCAATGAACCTTCGAACACAGTAAAGCCCGACTATACCCAGGGGAACATTAAGAAAGAAAATCCAGCGCCAAGAAAAATACGTTGTGATAAACCCACCTAAAGGGGGGCCAATGATTGGTGCTACAAGGCCAGGCCAAGTAATGAATGCTACGGTTTTTAAGAGCTCATGCTTAGGCGTTGTCCTTAAAACTACCAAGCGACCAACTGGGACCATCAACGCTCCACCAAGTCCTTGTAGCATTCTAGAGATCACAAACTGCTCGTAAGTTATACAAAATCCACACAAAATTGAGGACAAAGTGAATACAGCAATAGCAGAACCAAACACCAATTGCGCACCAAAACGATCAGCCACCCAGCCGCTGACAGGAATAAATATGGCAATTGTCACCAAATAAGCCGTCAGCCCTGCACTCATGTCTACAGCGTTCACGCCCAATGAGTCAGCGATCTGGGGAAGCGCAGTGGCAATGATAGTACCGTCCAGGTTTTCCATAAAAAAGGAAGTAGCCACAATGAGAGGCACAACCATGAGACTGAGTTTTTGTATGAAATTAGAAATAATGGGTCTCTAGTTAAAAAATGAGTAATGATTTAGCAAGTAATGATTTAGCAAGTATTATTTTAGAAGATTCAAAAGACTGAGGATATGCAGTTTTCGTAAAAAGAACAATGACTTCACTGCCATCATGGAGTTACGGATGCGTGGCCAGAAAATTAGGCAGCTCACCCTTTGCAAAACAATCTAAATTAGCCAAGAATAAACTCAACACTCGCGCCTCATTACCATCTGAGTGACCTGCAGAGTGCGGGGTTATGATGACATTGGGTAAGTCCCATAAAGGAGACCCCCCCTGCAATGGCTCTTTCTCAAAAACATCCAAATATGCTCCTCCTAATTTATTTTGATTGAGGGCCTCAACCAAATCGGCTTCAACAACAACCTCTCCTCTTGCAACATTCACCAATTTTGCACCAATGGGGAGCAAATCTAACATTGCCTTATCGATGAGCCCTCTAGACTCTTTGCTAAGTGGACAAGCTAAAATTAAATACTGGATGGTGCTAAGCACACTTGCAATTTCTGTGTAGTGATAGCTTTTGATTTTTACCTCAGAGTCACCGGTTAGCGTTAGATCCTCTTCTCGTTTAAACCGAATGTGCTCACAGACCATCCCAATACAACGCAGCAACCTTGTGATCTCAAGTCCTACGGGACCTCTGCCCACAATCAAGACCCTTTGACCCTCTAAATCAGGAGTAGGAAGCTGGGAGGAAACGAGCGGAGTCCAAAGGTGCTTTGTTTGCGACCTTTGTAAAGTCGGGAAATGTCTACCCAAACTCAACACCCCTGCCAGAGCAGTTTGAGCAACTATTTTTGCATTGGCGCCAAAAGATGTACTCAGCAACACGCCCTTTGACATTAATTCAATGTAAATGGGTCTATCTGCACCCGCGGAGTGAATATGGACCCATTTCAAAGTTTTGCTTGTTTTTAACAAGTCATAGAAATTTTGCGTATCCTTAAGGGTCACACTTTTTGTAGACTTCCCCGTCACGTCCCTTGAGATGAAGGCCGCGTCAAATAACGCCCCCTTAAGCGCCTCCTCTACGGATACCCAAACATAGGTGGGATTTCTAAACCACGAATTTTGTGTCGTGCGAACAGATTCTTGAGCCTTAGACGAGACCAGGATGCGAACGATACGAACACCTTGCATTTCTGAAATATGGGTACCCATCATAAAAGTCAAAACTTATCCATTAAAAGTCGTAAAGTAACTTTGGATTTTTAACCAGCACCTGTTCCATTTGATCGGAACTTGTTAACCAACGCATTAAAAGATTGACCAACTGTCCATCATTGGGTAGTAAAACTGGATCGAAATAGTTTATGTGGGGCCAATCACTACCCCAAACCACTCGCTCTATATTTGCATTTATAAGGGACATGGCAAAGGGGTCGACATCAAGGTAGTCTAATGACTTTGTACCCACTCTATCGGCTCCAGATATTTTGGCCCATGCTTTACCCTCTTTAAGTAAATCACACAGGTATTGAAATCCTGGGTTATCAACGCCTTTGCTGGTGCTCATTCTGCCCATATGGTCGATGACAAGCGGGATACCTAGCTTTAACAACCGAGGCCCAAGCTCGGTTAGATCAGGCGCATGCGCCCAGATCTGAGCATGCCAACCCAAGGACTTCATGAAGGGCGCAATTCGCTCTAAAACCTCCAGGCCCACACCATTTTTATAAAGCGGTTTTCCCTCAATTTGCAGTAAATTAAACCGGGCACCGCGAACACCTAGTGAATGCCACTGAGCCAACTCAGTTTCTCCAACATTTGGATCAGGTACCACAACACCTCTAAAAAGCTTGGGGTATTTCTTTAAGGCCGCCAAAATGCTCCCGTTATCCGTTCCGCAAACAGAGGCAGTAACGAGCACTCCCCGCTCAAAGCCGATTTTATTCAAATGGCTGAGGAAATCTTCTGCACTGTATTCGCTGGGTGTATAACTGCGCTCCTCACTTAAGGGATACTCAGAGAACGGACCAAATACATGAACGTGGCTGTCGCATGCGCCGGGTGGTATTTTAAGATTAAGGGGTAAGTAATCCTTACTAGCGCTTAAGCATTGCTTAGACATGTATTTTAAAAAGTTAAAAATTAAAACAAATTAGACCGATGAAAGTAGATTTAGAAAAAGATTACTCCACTTTAAGCTTACCCATGTCTACAAGCCTCTTTGAGTTAGCGGCCTCAGCAGCCAAAATATCTCCCCACTCCTTAGGAGTTGATGTCTTAGCAATGCTTCCCACAAAATTAAGCCTGTTGATAAATGCTGGGTCTTGTTCAACTTTTTTCAAAGCAGCATTTAATGCATTGATCACAGTTTGCGGAGTTCCAACAGGTGCTAATAAGCCCGTCGTCGTATTGGCTTGCAAGGGTGAATTGGTCAGCTCTTTAAAAGTAGGGACCAAGGGTAACGCCGTCTCCCGCTCAGGCGATAGTACCGCAAGAACGCGTAATTTACCCGAATCAATAAAAGATTTTGAGCTTGTAATTTGATCCACTACAGCGTCAAGTTGCCCACCCATTAAATCAGTTAAAGCAGGGGTGGATCCCTTGTATGGAATGATGTTGAAATTTACGTGAGTACCTTCCTCTATTTTCAGTATCGCAACATGATTAGATGTACCTTGACCTGAATGCCCCATAGAGATAGATTGGTCTGACTTCCTTGCAAACTCCAAAAATGATTTTAGATCAGGGAATCTTTTATCGTCGGCCCGGACCTCCACCAAGAGTGGGGAAATCGCAAGCAGCCCAACAGGTTGAAAGCTCGTTGGCTTGTAGGTCGGATTTTTAACCATAAAGGGAAGTACAGACACAGTGTTTGTCGTTGCAACCAGCAGTGTGTAGCCGTCCGCGGGGGCATTCGCCACAAACGCTGAACCTATACCGCCCCCTGCTCCTGCCTTATTGTCAACCACAACTGATTGCCCGGTGACGCTGGACAATGACTGTGCAAGTGCTCTGGCCACTATGTCAACATTTCCCCCGGGCGCAAATGGGGCAATCAGGGTTATGGGCTTAGTGGGATATGACTGAGCGAAAGAGGCTTGATCAAAGCTTGAAATAATCAAAACCGCACAAGCAAGCGCCTTGCTTAGGGGTTTGAGCAATTTGTGTTTACAAATCTTATTTACACTAAACATATTTAAATTAAAGGACATGGGATTTTGAATATTCATAACAGTTCTTACTCCCTAAAGCTTGAATCCATACGGTCCAACATCCTGAGTAAGCCAGGCCACTCCATTACGCCGTAGGGGCGTCTAGTTTGCGGCTGATAGTTCATATAAGTTTGCTCAAGAACCTCACTTGAAACTTCTTGCAACGCAGTATTGCAAGCCATCGCTGCGAGTTGTGCTCGACAAGAAAGCTCAAGACGGTGCATCCAGTTAAATGCTTCGCCAATCGTTTTACCAACAGTGAGGAGGCCATGGTTTCTAAGGATTAGTGCTTCTGATTGTCCGAGATTTTTGACCAAGACTTCCTGCTCCGCCATATCTAGCACCACGCCCATGTAGTCGTGATATGCGATTTTTAAAAACCGCATCGACGTTTGATTTATAGGTAGTAGACCGCACTTAAGCGAAGAAACTGCCATGCCGGCGGGCGTGTGGGTGTGAATCACCGCCGCAACCTCTGGCCTTGCCTTGTGGACTGCGCTGTGAAGGATATAACCGGGCTTATTGAAACCGTAATTCAAATCACCAAAATCAGGTTTGTAAAGAACCTCACCATCATGAGAGATCTTCACCAAGCAAGAAGCCGTCATCTCCTCGTACATCATGCCATAAGGGTTGGTCAAAAAAGCGTGCTCCTCACCTGGAACTCTTAAAGTGATGTGATTGGCCATCATGTCAGACATACCGTAGTGAGCGATAAGTCGATAGCAAGCTGCAAGATCCACTCTGGCTTGCCACTCCTCCTTGGATATTGAGCCTTTGAGGGATTGGATCTCTAACCTGCCGAAAATGCTTTGGGTGTGAACCATAATTAATTTTTAATAAGTTAAATTTTGATAAGTTACTCTTCTATATAGCAACCCAGTCTCTTTAGCGTTTCATCTACCCAAGCCCCATCGTATGTGCCAGCCGTAATGTCAGCAATCATTCTCTCCTCGGCAAGGGTCTTCGCCTTTGTTGCTTTGTAAACGCTTGCACATTGATCGTAGGGCACACAAAGACAGCCGTCATCGTCGCCAATAATGAGGTCCCCCGGCTCGATCACCATACCGTCTAACGATATTTTGGTATTGATCTCGCCTGGCCCATCCTTATAAGGACCACGGTGAGTTACTCCTAACGCAAAAACTGGAAATGAATTTACTTTAAGTGCCTTAGCATCTCTAATAGATCCGTTGATCACAAAACCTCCAAGACCTTTAACCGATGCCATATGAGACATGATCTCACCGATGAGGGCGTTGGTTAGGTCCCCGCCTCCGTCAACAACAATCACATCCCCAGGCGAGGCTAGTGCTATAGCCTTGTGGATGAATAAGTTATCCCCTGGCCTAGTTCTAACAGTCAAGGCGGGACCAGACATAGGCGCACCGTTGTGCATGGGTCGCAACTTTACCCCCCCCGCAAACATCCTTGACATGGAGTCACTTACGTTGGCAACTGGGAGCCCAAGGAACTGAGAAACAGTCTCTTGATTAACCGCGCGTTTTCTTTTTAAAATCTGTAAACCATTCATTTTCAAACTCCCAAAACTTCACTTAATTTGCTGATTCAATTCTGTAAGTAGCATTAGATTGTCTTATTATTTGATTGCAGCATTTGGCATCATTGTTTTATGATGATAGTACTTACCCTAATTGGATTTTAGAAGCAATTTTTAGAACTAATCATGAAGCTCCTCAATGATGTTGTGCCCCCCTGGGGGCCTCACTAGACATTAAGTGCTAATCAGAACTGCCTCTTGGTGCACGCAATGACTGGGCGATATCATCAATCTACGAGCCTGCAAAAAAGAAGCACAAAACACCACTGATACTTCAAATACGGCTAATCAAACACAGCTATTCAAGTACAGCTAAGGCACCCAATTCAGAGGAAAGAATCATTTGAGAATACTTTGCACAAATGCTTTGAAAGCTTCAATTCAAAGTTTAATAAGCACCTTAGAGCCATTAGAGCAGGCAACCATCACTCTTCAGTTCAGTCCGACTGCACATATCGTGACCCAACTTCTGGACGGTGATCATCCAGAAATCGTGATTCTGACCAAGAAGGCAGCAAATTCGTTAATACAAGAGAATCCGCGCTGGATCAATTCCATTGATTTGGCAGCATCAGAATTGGGTGTGGCCATGAAACCAGGTTTAGAGAAACCAGTCATTGATAACGCTGCGAATTTTCAAACCTTTTTATTGCAAGCCACGTCCATTGGCTACACAACGGACGGTATCAGCGGGGTTTATATGGCCAATCTAGTTCAAGAGCTAGGGCTGCGTGAGAAATTAGCGACAAAAACAAAACTCATCAAAGGTGGTTTGGCGGGCGAGTTGATCGTATCGGGTCAGGTCGATTTCGTAATTCAAAATATCAGTGAACTTATGGCGGTTAAAGGTATTGAAATAGTTGGGAAACTGCCTGATGAAATTCAACTCAAAACTATTTTTTCTGCAGCACTAAGCCAAGTTGGGCAGGAAAATAGTTCAGCCCTTAAGTTTTGGCAACTCTTAAATTCAGACCAAGCAAAGGGGTTGTATGAAACTAATGGGCTAACGCCAGTTTAGTTTTTACGCGTGCACATCCAAACGACGCCCCGCTTGAACAGTTTTGGTACTGGTGGACACGGGAGCTTGTGGTTTACCGTTTCCACCGGCTTGCGCAGCGTTTTGATTGGCTTTTGTCACACCTGTATGTGAGTGATTCGTAGCGCTGGGTTGTTGGCTGTTTTGAGATTTTTGGGGATGCTGAGATTGCTGAGTTTGCGAAGACTGCAAAGCCGAACTCGAGCCACCGCTCTTAGCCTGAGGCTTGAGTTGGGCAGTTTGTAAAGAACTAGTAGCAGAGGAAATAGACATGGGAGCCATAAATTAGCAAACTTAAATATAGGAACTATGAAACCTCAATTATCCATCAATCTTGCTCACGCGCAAAATTACCCAAGGGGGGTAGCAAATCAAATCGATTTGGGGTTTCAAATATGAACCGCAGATCAGGGTAATTACTGCTGATTAATGGACAAATATTGCGCATAGTCTGCAGTTGCTCTAATTTTTTTAAATACTTTCACAAAATGAACCGAATAACAAAATTAATTTTATTATTTTTAATGACTGCAACTTACAACTTATCCCATGCCCAAGATAGCGCTAAAAGCGCAGAGGCTACTAAAACAGCAAGATTTAAGCAATTGAGCATGGAAGATTTAAACGTATACCAACAGCCTTTAGGCCAACAGGTTATGAAAGTCTCCAGCATTGGACTGGGCGGCCCCTATAACCCCTTACTGCGAAGTCCAGTGATGGGACAAAGGATGTTCGACTTGCTGTACTACCTAAGGTGGAACTCCTCTGTTCCATTGAGGCTTAATGAATTCGCTATTCTCATCATTGGCCGTCAGTGGCGCTCACAAGTCGAGTGGTTTGCACACGCACCACTTGCCATCAAGGCGGGACTCTCACCCGATATAGTTGCTACCCTTAAGACCCAGAAACGGCCAGAGAAAATGGCTGAGGATGAGGCCTTGGTTTATGACTTTGTAACAGAATTAACTCAAAATAAATCAGTTTCTGAGGCTACATTTGCTAGAGCAAGAAAAGTATTCTCTGAACAACAATTGGTGGATTTAACAACTATCACAGGGACTTATGTCACAGTTGCGATGCTACTTGCGATGGCAGATGAGGGAGTCCCCGCAGGCAAAGAGCCGCCCTTCAAAGTGGGTGAGCCTTGATTTCTCCTAAATTTTTGTAAAGTATTTTTCTGACTCACAACATAATTATTCACTCCCCTAAAACTCAACTTCCCATGACACAAAATAAAAATCTTAAATCTTTAGAAAAATCTTCCATTGATAATGGTCCTCAGTCTCAAAGAAGATCATTTTTTAAATCAGCCTTAGGCGCGGCAACTGTTGCCAGTGCATCTACTGCTGGACTTTCTCTTGGAAGTAATTCAGCACTAGCGGCGGTCAAGAATGATCAAATTGCTGCATCAGAGCACTGGGCGATCAAGAAAGTAGAAAATCAAGAAATCAAACTCTACATACTGAATAAAAAACTAAAGAGTTCAAAAGCCGCAACCCATAGGGGAGTCATTCTCTTCGTTCATGGCTCCTCAATGGCGGGCTCACCCGTTTTCGATTTACAAGTCCCAGGCAAACCAGAGTACTCTACGATGGATTACTTTGCAAAACTTGGCTATGACACTTGGTGCCTCGACCATGAGGGCTATGGTCGCTCATCAAAAACAAGGGACATTACTTATGACATCTCAACTGGCGCTGATGATTTAGAGGCCGTGAGTCGCTACATCACGCAAAAAACAGGAGTCGCAAAGTTAATCGTTTACGGTGTTTCCTCAGGTGCCCTGCGCGGTGCATTGTTTGCTGAGAGGTTCCCTGAGCGCGTCAGTAGACTAGCACTGGATGCTTTTGTTTGGACTGGAGAGGGAAGCCCAACACTTGCAAATCGACGCAAGCGTATCGATGAGTGGAAATCCTCTAACAGAAGACAACTTGACCATGCAATGATACAAAGCATCTTTACCCGCGACCATCCAGGGACTGCAGATCAGGATGTGGTTGATGAGTTTGCCAAGGCCATCCTAAAACTAGACTCCTCCTTGCCCACTGGCACTTATATAGACATGTCTATTAATCTCCCCATCTGCACACCAGAAAAACTAACTGTACCAACAATGATTATGAGAGGGGAGTTTGACGGGATAGCGGCTTTTGAAGATGTATTGAAATACTTCTCTAAGCTACCTAATGCAGATAAGCGATTTGTTGTGATGCCAGGTATCGCACACGCAAGCTTGCAAGAGAAGAATGTAAAAATTGTGCTTCACACGATGGAAGATTTCTTTAGTCAACCCGCACAAATTTATAAAGGCTAAATTAGCCTAACGGGCATTGATCATCTCAAAGAGTGATTCATCGATCAACTTTAACCAAGTATCACGCTCAGGGACGGAGAACACAAACTCCTGTCCTTCGGTCGTGAAGATTTGAAATTTATCCCCCATAAGACTAAACCCCATTGATTCTGTGCTTTTAGATCTGAGCTGAACGAATGAAATCGATATAACGGGTGAGTTGATATAGTAACTCTCGGGTGTAAATACAAGTCCATCCTTCATCAAATATAGCCACCCACCAATGGTTGCTGCAGGTCCAACGAGGGAGGCACCACCGTGTGCAATAGCAATCTTATTTCTATCAATGAGTGATAAAGATTTAAGCACCTTTTGAGTCAATCGGTAATGTATGAACAAAACCCAAAGAAAGGGAATTAACAATACGAATGTATATTTAGTTGGCCAGTGCAAAAGGTAAGTAAAAATTACGTAGCAAAGTGCACAAATAACAGATGTTATGACTAGGCTCTTGATTAAACTAAATGAAATATTAATTGAGTCTGAGAAAAAGCCAACAATATCTTTGGCACGCCAAACTTCCCCACTCACACTTGGGAGAAGTTTGATTCCACAATTCTCACAATACGAATTGTCGGGATCGTTTGGGTGATGACAGATATTGCAATTCATAATAATGATCTGATACAGATGTAAGCTCGTTATTCTTTTTCAGAGTTATGTTTTTTGGCTGAAGATTTTTCTACGCCCTTTTCACCAGACTTTTCTGCCGCTTTCTCTCCCGCTTTCTCTCCCGCTTTCTCTGCCCCTTTTTCGGAGGTTTTCTCTGAGTGTTTATCTGTGGCTTTTTCACTCAATTTTTCTGAAGATTTGTCTCCCTTCTTCTCCTCGCCTTTTTCTGACTCTTTCTCCCCCTTCTTCTCTAAGCCCTTGTTAGGTTTTTCATTGGCCTTTTCAGACTCCTCTGCATGTTCAGAGGATTTGTGCTCCCCAGCCTCCCCCTTGTCGGCGCCCTCCTTTGCAGCAGTCTCCTTTGATCCCTCTTCTTTGTGAGAATCTTTTTCTGAGTTGTGCTCTGCACTTTCTTTGGACTCAGATGATTCAGAAATCTTTTTATGGCGCTCGCTCTTTTGAGAAGGTGCGGTTGCGTAGTTGTAAATGGTCATTGCCCCAAGCAAAATTGTCAATCCACACAAAAATCCAACAAACCACATCACAACCGTATCGCTGATGTTTGTGATTGACTCGGCCTCCTTGGGCTTAACATCAGATTGACTTTTTTGACTCGCAGCAGCCAATTGCTCTTGCTGTTTTCTGAAATTAATATTAAAGGAGTTCATGGTCTTGATCAACGCTGGATCAATAGTTAAACCACTCAGTAACTCTTGCTGCTCTTGTAATTGACCTCTAATTTCGTTAACTGCATTGATAATCGATTTATTGGTAGCCTGGGTGGAGGATTGCGCCTGGGCTTGATTGGCGAGTTGAGAGTTTACAAAGTTTTCAATGTTCTGAATTTTGAAAGTTAAGGCCGTCAAAGCCTCATCAAAAGCTTCATTTGTCTTAACGATTGTATTTTGCTGGGTGTTGTACAGATTAACTATTCCGGTTTGAATTTTCTTAAATTCAGCACTCAAAATAGTTTGCATATCATCCACATTTTTAGTAACCAACCCCTGTGTGTTCTCAGTTAAGTGGTTCTTTAATTCCTCAAACTTTGAGCTCAAGTCACCCTTAATTTGATCTAATTGAGCAACCATTGCAGCGCTGTCGGTTGAGGGGTTATTTTGTTGTGTGGTGTGTATTCTTTGAGCCAAAGCTTGGGCAGTGGCGTGCGCATCAGCTTTAATTTCTGCAGCTCTTGTATCTAAATCCAACCTCATCTGATTTAAAGAATCATGTAGATTGTCAAGCGTTGTGGAGAAATCAGAACTGATCAATGGGATTGGGTTATTTAGGACAGGTGCTAAATGCTCAATATGTGCGGGAGCTTCAATTGTTTTCTCAATGGTGGGAATCAAATCTTTTGATAAATCAACCGGTGATGTGTCCTGTGGTTGTGGTTGTGGTTGTGACTGAGAATGCTGCTCAGATTGACCAGCATCCAACAAAGTGGGTAGTGCATCCGCCAAGTGGACAATCTCTTCGGCGTTGGGGTGTTTCACTTGCACAGAATTCAAGTCTGCTGGAATAGCAACTTCCTGATTTACGACTTTCTCCTTAGCAACCTCTTCTGTTACTACTGAGTGCATGTCCAACGTAGTCATCTCAGAGCTGCTAGGCTGCATAGCCTCTATAGAGCCAGAATTCAAAGCGTTTAAGAACTCGTGGGGATTGGTTATTTCTTGCTGAAGACCGTTTAAATTCTGGGTCTGTAAAACCTCGGCCACGCTTGATTGACCTTGATCGACTGAGTTGGTTGATTGTGAGTTATCGCCTTGAATTTTTTTATTAAGATTTAGAAATGCGCCACACTTCCCGCAAAATTTTGCGTTTAAGTTAACGGTTTTACCGCAGTGATCACAATTCATAATTTCACCTGTCTTTAAAAACTAGCCATAACAAAGCAAGGAGCGTAATTTTTACTATCCGATTTACTTTTCTCACAGGCCTTTAATGCCTCTTTCTCCGCAACTTCCTTGCTTTTTTGCTCTTCCACAATCGCGCAATTTCCGCTGTTTCCATCAAAACTGTACGTAAAAGCTCGGTGATTGCCTGTGAAATCCCCTTTCTTTACGTACTTTGCATATAAATTCTTACACTGACCAATCAACTTTGGTTGGTATTTCGACTTGATTACTCCAACCTCTTCCTCTTTTTCGCCTTCGCCCTCAGAGTGATCACCCTGTTCACCGTGATGACCGTGCTTGATATCTTTTTCGTCTCCAAGCGCTACCTCTTTAGTTTTACCACCCTTTTCAGACTCTTTTTCTGATAATTTATGAGAATGCTCCCCATTGTGATGCGACTTTTCAGAGGATTTAGCGGACTTTTCAACCTCAGACGACTCTTTGTCTGCGCCCTCTTTTCCTCCTCCCTCCTTCTCGCTTGTCTCTTGCTGCGCATCCGCTTCAGACACAGCATCCATGTGCAATTGACTACTATAAAAATATAGCCCTGCATTCAAGATCACTAAAACGCACACTGATATCAATAATCCAATTTTGATTGATTTATTCATATAAATGTTTTCAGTGACTTGTTGTGATCAAAAAGTGAGTTAGAAATCATCAATTATTAAACTTTCACCTTTTTGCCCTGGGCAGAGTTGAGGATCTCAACGTATGCAAGCCAAGAAATAAGCTGATTCATCATTTTATTAAATACCACTGAGTCACTCACTCCATTGAAAATACACTCCATAATTTTTGCGTAAACATAAACTGGATCTGATTTAAAACTCTTATCTTTTTCACTAATCCTGATTTGCTGAGTCCTGTAGTCAGCAATCATTTTGGACAACGACTCACCCAAACTATCATGGTATAAATTTCTTTGCTGATTTAAATCGTTCCAAACCCGCTCACCAACCTTCATTTGAAAAGGTTTATCACGCCCCTTCAAATCACTGAAGGCAACTTCAAATGCGGAATAAACATCATCCTTAGTGACCGTTTCGAATAGCTTCATGGGAAATCCCTAAATTTCAAGATCTGTTTTTGATAAACCAAGCTCCAAATCATCTCAAGTAAGGTATCGACCCTTAAAACGGTTTCTAAACACTAAATATCAGCTCATTCACTTAATTAGTACTAAAATACTAAAGCAATATCAAAATTAGGTGTTTTCATCCCTAAATTAGAATCTCCATTCCAACAATGCTCAACAAAGTCAAAAAATGAATCAGCAGACCCACTTTTATAAACCCTCAGAAGGCCATGGATTGCCACATGATCCTTTTAATGCAATAGTTGGGCCAAGACCAATTGGTTGGATTTCGTCTAAAAGCAAGGGCGGAATCTTAAATTTAGCACCCTACAGTTTTTTCAATGCATTCAATTACGTTCCGCCCATCATTGGATTTTCAAGTATCGGACTAAAAGACAGCTTAAGAAACGTTCAAGAAACTGGTGAGTTTTGCTGGAACCTTGTAACCAAAGATTTGGCAGATCAGATGAATCAGACCTGCGCGGCCGTGGGCCCAGAGGTTGATGAGTTCGAGCTTGCTGGGTTAACACCATTAGATTCTCAGGTGATCTCAGTACCAAGAGTTGCCCAAAGCAAAGTTTCATTCGAGTGTAAATTAACCCAAATCCTGCAACTTGAGACCGCAAGTGCAGTTAAAGTGAATACTTGGATTGTGTTTGGTGAAGTGGTCGGAGTTCATATCGATAACTCCCTCCTAAAGGAAGGAGTTTATGACACTGCACACGCAGGGCACATTCTTCGAGGCGGGGGTCCTGCTGATTATTTCGAGCTCACTGCGCAGAGTCTATTTCAAATGCACAGGCCTAGAGTTTAAAATTTGCTGTTTTAAAAAATAGCGATAAACGTATCAGTTACTCGAAGCTTTTGCCGTTAAAAACAGAGAAATGCACATCTTTAAAGTCAATTGAGATGAAAAAATCTTTCATCTCCTCCTCTCCTGCCTCCAGGTAATACCGCAATTCATGAAATACATAGTAACTTAGTGAATCTATGAATGTTTTGAAATCGCTTAAATCTCCGTTGTTTCGACCAACTTTCATGGACCAAGGGTGCACCAACTGAGTACCTTTTAACAAAAAGACTTCGCAGTCCCTATCCCTCAGCAACTCACCCTGAGTCTCGATATCATAGAAGAGCCTGGCTTTATAGGTTTTAGAGTCTTGGTATTGCCCAGAGAGTCTGAGTGGAAACACCCTAGAAAAAGTCATATATGCAAAAAGTTAATGAACATAAAAGTTGTCAGAGTCACTTAACTCTTAGCCAGGTGGCGGTAAATATTAACAATTCATCTATTCTAATTGATTAGAATTTGAATGTGCGAGCTAACCAATCTCTCAGGTAAATCCACTATTCGAATTTAAAGAAGAACAAGTTATGATACAAAAGTAATCAATGCAACTAAATATTAATGCATTGTATTGAGCAGTCTTCAAAATTTATTTAGGAGTTTTATTAATGAAACCGATTTCAAACATTGACAGAAGATCAATCGTCAAAAGCATTGCTAGCGCACTTGGCCTTTTTGGTTTTGATGCGAGTAATATAGCTTTTTCACAAAGCTCTTCCCCTATTCGAATCGGTGGAACCCTTGCTCTTACTGGCCCCCTATCAGCAACGGGACTGGTGCATAAACTAGTCTCTGATATAGCAATCGAAGATTTAAATAAAAGAGGCGGTTTGCTGGGAAGAAAGGTCGAGTACATCTTAAAGGATGACCAATCTAAACCAGACATCACACGAACACTTTACGAACAGCTGATCACCAATGATAAAGTTGATTTGATCATTGGCCCATACGCCACACAAGGAATTTTATCTGCTATGGGAGTTGCTGAGCGATACAACAAAGTACTTGTTCACCACACCTTTGGAATTCCTTCTAAAGCAAAATACGATAAACAGTTTCCAACTTGGGCCCTTGGCCCTACGCCTGAAAAAACGGTTCCAAACACCGCATTTGATGCAGTGGCCACACTTTCAAAACCACCTAAAACAGTTGCAATCGTAACGACTAAATTTCCATCCGTTTACTTTCTCTCCACCGGGGCAAGAGAGGTAGCCAAAGACAAAGGCCTTAAAGAGGTGCTCTATTTGGAGTGGGATTTTGGTAATAGAGATTTTGGTCCTATAGCCGCAAGGCTTAAAGATGCTGCCCCAGATGTGGTTTGGGTTGGGGATATCGGTGCAGAGGGCAATCAATTATTAGAGGCATGTAAAAAAATTGATTACACACCGCCACTGCACATTCACACCTTCCCCTCTCCCGGATTGATGGCGCAAGCTCCTGAGACCCAAGGTGCTTTGGCCATGTCACTTTTTGAGGAGCATACTCCTTATACAAAGAACAAGGGCGCTGATTTCTTTATCAAAGCATTCCACGAAAAAGCTAAAGCGGCCAACCTGCCCTATCAAGAAGTTGAAGTTCAAGCGGCATGTTCTTATGCGGCTTGGCAACTCATTGAAGCGGCAGTGACCGCTACAAAGAGTTTGGATGATGAAGTCTTGGCAAAATGGATCAAAGCAAACAAAGTTGACACCATGGTGGGCAAATTAAGGTTTGATGGACCCTCCAATTACGGTGACGATTTAATGCACATCAAGCAACTCCAAAAGGGTGAATGGAAAATGGTTTATCCGAAAGCATTCGCTGCGCCCGGTGCGACCATACAGACCATTTAAAATACATTCAAATTATTTTTGTAAAGGCTCTATCTTGATGGAGCCTTTACATAATTTCGCACCCTCAATATTGAAGTTTTCATACCTTGCCAAGTTTTAATCTAATTATTCAATCTGCAGTTTCTGGCTTGTTGCTTGGCGGTCTGTACGGACTCATCGGTCTAGGTCTTGGGCTTTCATGGGGTTTGCTTGGACAAATCAATTTGGCTCATTTTGCCTTTGTCTTTCTATCGGCTTATTTGAGTTTTCAAATCACCACCACATTTGCGATTAACCCGTGGTGGTCCCTTATCCTACTTCCGCCATTATTTTTTGTCTTAGGAGCTGGAATTCACTCCACAATTCGTCGCTTTAAGATTACTGCTTTTAATTCACTCTTACTGACCTTTGGCATTACCGTTATTATTGATGCACTGATACAGTGGATTTGGACTGCTGACTTTAGAAAATTAGAGTCCTCTTATTCAAATTCTAAAGTTGCAATTTTTGGTATTTATTTCCCTTATGCCGAGTCCTTTAGTTTTGCAATATCTGTAATTTGTGCAAGCGCCGTTTACTGGGTCATGAAAAAGACAGATATGGGTAAGGCTGTGCGCGCTATCGCACAAGACCCTGAAATGGCGACTGCTTACGGCATCAATCAAAAATTTATAACCATGTGTCTAGCTGGTTTTTGTACTGCTCTTGCCTGTGTTGCAGGGATTTGTGTGTCCCTCATCTTTACACTCAACCCCTCTCAGCTCTACACATGGATTGGTGTGGTTTTCGCCGTGGTGATGTTAGGTGGACTAGGGTCAGCGTTTGGTCCCATATTAGCCGGTATGTTGATTGGGGTTTCTGAGTCCATCACGATGGTGTTCATAGCGCCTTCCTGGGCGCCAATAGTGTCTTTCACTTTGCTGATTGGGTTATTGCTTTTTAGACCGGACAAAATCTAATGCCTTTGAATCGTCCTATCTTAAACATTTTGATACTTGGGGTGATCCTCGCCACCATTCCTTGGCTTGGTCTGTCCGCCTTTTGGCTTTCTTTTTTATATATTATTCTTTACTGGTCGGTGCTGACTTTGTCATGGAATGTATTCTCGGGTTACTCTGGATATTTCTCTTTTGGTCATGGTGCATTTTTTGGTATTGGTATTTATACAGTTGCATACATGTGTGGCCAACTAGAGCACAGCTTTTTACCCATGGTGGCTTTAGGCGGCGCTTTATCTGGAGTTGCAGGTGTAGTATTGGGTGCAATCGTATTTAGAGTTAAAAGGGTGCGAGGTGAGCTTTTTGCGCTCTTAACCCTTGCAGTCACTTTTATTATTTCAACTATTGTTTTGAATACGCCTATAGACGGTGGCCCAGGGGTTTATCTGAACTCAGTTCAGGTGCCAAAAATTGGCCCCAACTCACCCGCTACGTTTTATTTATTGATATTGATTTTATTTATTACTGCGTTGCTGATCTCAAAATTGGTGAGCACCTCTAAATTAGGTGCAGCACTCTTTGCAATTCATGATGACGAGGACGCAGCGGAGGTGATGGGGGTCCCCACCTTTAAAACCAAATTAATAGCTCTCTTTATCTCCTCTGCCTTAGCAGGTATAGCCGGGGGGATACATGCAGTATTTGTTTCATACGTTACTGCCAATGAAGTTTTTTCAATCAATGTGCCATTATTTGTTGTACTAATGAGTATCTTGGGTGGTGCTAGACACTGGGCTGGACCAGCGTTAGGGGCTTTAGTCATTACTTCATTGCAATATGTGTTTACGATTGGTGATAATGCACTGCTTGGCAAAATGGTTTTAGGATCCATTTTGATTTTGGTGATTCTTTTCAAACCTAGCGGATTCCTTGGCAATAGAGCGAAAAAAGAAGTCAAAAACGATGCTAAAAAGATTGCTGAGTCCTACGGAGTAAACCTTGAATCAGTGCACCCACACACTGAGACCTATTTCCATGTTGATCACAAAAGCAGCAACCATATACCGCACACAAAAGAGCGCAATTACAACTCTGAACATGGACATCATCATTGGCATACCAATCCTGAGATTTTGCTTCAAGCACAGGACTTGTGTATGGCTTTTAGCGGCTTGTTGGTCCTACAGAACTTAAATCTTGAGATTTACCGCGGCGAAATATTAGGTCTACTTGGTCCGAATGGATCTGGTAAATCTACTTTTATTAACGTCATCAGCGGTCACTACAAACCAACCGCTGGAGTACTTTCCTTCAACGGCATCAACATTACAGACTTAAAAGCGCACGAAATTGCGCAGCACGGGATTGCTAGAACATATCAAATACCAAGACCTTTTGCCAACCTAACTGTCTTTGAAAATACGAGACTTGTTGCGTCGTTTGCTAGAAATATTTCACTCTCTGCTGCCACTCCTTTTGCAATTGAAGCGCTTGAGAAAGTTGGCCTTCAGGCAAAGATAGATAGCCTACCCCAAGACTTAAATTTGCATCAACGTAAGTTCCTTGAGTTTGCAAGAGCTCTCGCTGCAAAACCTAAACTACTAATGCTTGATGAAGTGCTGTCAGGCCTTACCCCCAGTGAAATACAAAGTGCTATTGATCTTATCCTTGATATCAAGGCACAAGGTACGACTATTTTATTTGTTGAGCACGTCATGAGCGCCGTAATGGCACTAGCTGACAGAGTAGCTGTTATCAATTATGGGCAACTACTTGCCAAAGGGGATCCTCAAGAGGTCATGAGAAATGAGGATGTGATCACCGCTTATTTGGGTAAGAAATTAGAACATGCTTGATATAAAAGCCCTTCAAGTCAGTTACGGACCTGCTGTTGCATTATGGGACATCGATCTTCATGTACAGACGGGTGAGCTTGTGTGCGTGATTGGCCCTAACGCAGCAGGGAAAACCACTCTAATAAACACCATAGCAGGACTTAATAGAGTATTAAAAGGCAATATCTCATTTAACGGGAAAGATCTCACCCATACCGAGCCGCACCTTTTTTGTAAACACGGTATTGCTCTTGTACCTGAGAGTCGACGATTGTTTACCAATATGTCCGTTCTTGAAAATTTAGAACTTGGTAGTTTCCTAAGTGAAGCAAAGTCCCACAGGCTTGAGAGTTTAGAGATGGTTTTGGATCTTTTTCCAGCGATGAAACTAAAACTCTCATCACCCGCCGGATCCCTCAGCGGAGGCCAACAACAAATGGTGGCCATTTCTCGCGCGTTAATGGCTAGACCCAAAATACTTTTACTCGACGAGCCGTCTCTTGGACTCGCACCCTCAATTGTTTTGGATATGTTCAATGCTATTAAACAAATCAATTCAAATGGAATATCTGTTCTTCTTGTAGAGCAAAATGTAAGCCTGGCTTTGGGTATCGCACAAAGGGCCTACGTTCTTGAGGAGGGAAGAATTGCTCAAGAGGGAATTGCCAAAGATTTACTAAACAGCCCGACAATACAAAAAGCTTATTTAGGTATTAGCTAAGCATGTTGTAGGGATATCAGGGCAGAATTGGTAAATTTATCCTATTACAAAGGGGTTTAGTGCAGACCAGAAATGTAATCTGCAAGAATCTCAATCTCGTTATCTTTGAGCATTGAGGCTGCTGAGGACATGTTGCCATCCATATCATAACGGGTTGTGGCTTTAAAGCCCTTTAATTGAGCTAATAGATAAGCGTGTTGCTGACCTGAAACACGGGGGATGTGCTGCTGACCAAGTAACGCGGCTCCGTGACACTGGACACAGTTGTATTTTTTTGCAAGCTCTGGGCCCTGCGCTAAAGACTCAGCCGAGGGCGTATAGGGAGCTGGAATGCGTTTTTCAGAAGCAAAATATGCAGCTAAGTTGTTCATATCTGCATTGCTCAAATTTGCAGCGAAAGGCGACATTACAGGATTTTTACGGTTTCCCTCACGAAAGTGATACAAGGAGGTAGTAATTGCTTGAGCGGTCTGCCCAGCCAGTGCAGGGATCTCAGCTATCTCACTATTTCCAGCAGGTCCGTGACAGGACATGCAAACCTGTGCTTTTTGTTTGCCAGCCTCAATATCAGCAGCAAATGAAGCTGATTCAAGGGAGAAAGTTATAGCAATGCATAAAAAAAGAGCAGCAACCGGATGGGTTACTACTCTTTGAGAACTAATTAAGAAGGATGATGATGTTTTCATCCTTCTATTTTAATATTAATTTAATCCATAATTTTATTATGGATTAGATCACTTGCTGTAGCTGATTCTGTAAACAACACCGTTGTAATCATCCGTCACAAGCATAGAGCCATCTGCGATGACCTGAACATCTACTGGACGTCCCCACATTGGTGGATCAGCTTTTTCATCAGTTAAGAATCCAGTTAAGAAAGGCTCATACTTAACAACCTTGCCTTTACCGTCTAGGACGACACGCATAACATCGTATCCCTGCTTTGTATTGCGGTTCCAAGAGCCGTGACGCGCCATAAAGATGTTGTTTTTGTATTCTGCGGGAAACATCTTGCCGGTATAAAAACGGATTCCAAGTGGCGCTACGTGAGCACCCAATTTAAGGATTGGAGGTGTACTTAGTGCGCATGTGCTGAATTTCCCATAAATTGGGTCTGCTAAATCACCTTGATGACAGAAGGGGAAGCCGAAATTCTCACCCTCTTTTGTCAAAACGTTCAATTCATCATTAGGAATATTGTCCCCCAACCAATCACGTGCGTGATCGGTGAAGTAGAGTTTGTTCGTCACTGGGTGAAAAGCCATACCTACACTGTTTCTGACGCCAGTTGCAATTCGCTCCATTTGTCCTGAATCTGGATCAACACGGAAAATAGCCGCTTGCATGTAGTTTGGAGACGTGATGTTTTGGGGTGATCCAATGTTGAAGTACAACTTACCATCTGTTCCAGCAACCAAAACCTTCCAAAAGTGTCCTGGTCCGTTTGTTGGATCAATGCCGTCTACGACAACTTTACCTGCTGGCATATTGTCTAAGTTTTTCTCGACATCATCAAACCTCAAGATGCGATCGCGCTCAGCTACAAACAAGGTACCTTTGATAATTGCAATACCATTAGGTGCATTCATCCCGCGAAGTATAGTTTTAACTTCTTTTTTGCCGTTGTTATTCACAATTGCAAAAACATTTTTTGCCAACCTGTTACTTACAATCACCGTGCCGTTGTCCGTCACAGCCATTGAGCGTGCTTCGGGGACACCGTCGGCGTAAACTTCAACTTTAAAACCAGCCGGTACTTTCAGCTTAGAGAGCTGTAAATCTTTGGCTTCAGTTCCAGTAAAAATAGGGCTAAAGGGGTGCAGAGTAGATGTCTCAGACTCAGCAGTAATACCTTGCTTCCAAGCCGGTGGTGGATCTGCCGCTTTCGTTGCTTGAGCCTGAGCACTGATGTGCGTAAAAGCAAATACAGCACTCATCAATGAAATAGATAAAATGGAACGCCTAAAATGCATAACTTCTCCTAAGAAACTAATTTAAATTGACACTTGATTATTTTGCATCAAATAAAACAACTTATCTCTAATAACCCCTTGCCGCAAGGGTAAACACTTAAATCCTTCTGACAAACAAATACAGTTTGAGCGCTTTTCATTGCTCATTAAATTATTATTGTTAGCCAAGGCCTGTGCGAATCCCAAAAATATAAAATAATCCATTTCAAATAACACTAAGGAGCATTGTTATGATGAGTGATAGTGCTAACGAACTTGCCAACTCTATTGAAATTAGCAGGCGAAACCTGCTTTTAGGCAAGGATTATGAGATGCTTAAATCTATACTCTCCCCAAATATCATCTATATCCACAGCAACGGCGCAATAGATAGCTTCCAGACATATTTTGAAAAACTTAAAAACCGATCTTTGGTTTACCTAGAGTTGGAATACATTGATATTTTAGGTAATTTGTTTGATGACACCCTCATCATAACTGGAAAAATGAATGCGCAACTGATTTTAGGATCAGAGGAGAAGACGGTGAAAAGTATTTATATGGCAACTTGGGTAAAAGATTCTCAAAACAGATGGATCATGTGCGCTCACCAAGGGGCACCTCGGATTATTCAAAGCAATTGAGTTACAAAAAACCTAATTAAAAAAACCTAATTAAACTGAACGTTATCAATTAACCTAGTCTCCCCCACTTTGGCTGCAGCTAGGGCAACAAAATCAATACCAGGGCTGTAATTTTCAGGCGGATTTAAGGATAAATCTTGAGCCAGGCGAATACACATATAGTCTGGCCTCCAACCCCTGGAGATTAAATAGCTAAGAGCTTCTTGCTCTACGTGTTCTTTGGTAACGCCGGACTTGAAAGACTCTCTCATTTGGCACAATGCAAGATACAAATGAACAGCCTCGGCTCTTTGAGCAGGATTTAAATAGCCATTCCTAGAGCTCATAGCTAAGCCATCAACCTCCCGTCGTGTTTGTACTTGCACGATCTCGATGGGAAGTGCCATTTGAGAGACCATACTTTTTATAATGCTTAGCTGTTGATAATCTTTTTTTCCAAAAAAAGCAAACTGTGGTTGTACGCAGTTAAATAGCTTTGACACAACTGTACACACACCCGTGAAAAATCCTGGTCTGAACTCTCCCTCCAAAATATCACCTAAATCTGCGCCAGGGTGAACCTTAAAAGTTTGTGGGACAGGATATAAAGCCCGTTCACTAGGTGCAAATATCACATCACATCCTACGGACTCTAGTTTTGCACGGTCTTGCTCTAATGTTCGTGGATAAGAATCAAAATCCTCATGGGGAGCAAACTGTAGCCGATTGACAAAAATGCTCGTCACAACCAATTCTGCCCGAGCTTTTGCGTTTTCTACAAGGTCTAAGTGACCTGCATGCAAATTACCCATCGTAGGAACCAAGGCAACGCTTTTTGCTTTACTTAAGCTACTTCGTAGGTCATCGACCGTATGAACTAAGATCATTCTAAGAAATCCAAAATAAATTTTAATTTTAAAAACATTAAGACCACATTCTCTCTTAAAAATGAATCTATTTAGCGGGATTGACTCATCTAAAAAAATCAACAAACTGAGGTGGAAAATTAGTATGAATATGGACGCATAAAAATCCAAAATTAACTCAGACAAGGAACGCTTTTAGGGTATGTCCCATTTTAATTCAAAGTGGTAATGTGATCAGATATAGGGCTAGAGACAGCATTATTTTGAAAATTGCCACTTTTTATGATTGAGAAAATTTAGAATGAAAAAATCAAACTCTGAAGAGCCATGTACACCGCAACTGCATCGCTCCTCTATTCAATTTCTTAGCTGTTCATGTGCGCAGGGTAGAAGAGGTATCTTAAAGGGTTTGGGCTCCATTGGGGCCTTGTCCTTAGGGGGCAATATTGGTGTTGGACTTGGATTAGGGTTGAATCAAGCGCAAGTGCAAGCGCAGGATAAGTACTCTACCCCATCAAATTCACACTACCGAATTGACACGCACCACCACTTTTACCCTCCTGAGTACCAAAAAGCCTGGTTAGATTACGAGGACAAACGCAACATTCCTCACTTTACCAGGCAAGTGGCTTGGACGGTTGAGGGAGCCTTAGCGGATATGAACACTGCTAATGTAAAAAAAGCAATGCTCTCAATGGCCTCAACACCTGGGGTATGGTTTGATCTCCCAACACCTGAGATCAACAAAATGGTGAAGAGTTGCAATGATTATGCAGCTCAAATGATCAAGAACTATCCAGGGCGATTTGGACTCTTCGCAACGCTAACCATGGTTGATGTCAAAAGCACTTTAGAAGAGATAGCCTATGCATTTGATGTACTAAAAGCAGAGGGTGTAGGTCTTCAAACAAATTACGGCGATAAATGGGCAGGTCATTCAGATTTTGCGCCAATCTATGAGGAGCTAAATCGAAGAAAAGCATTGGTCTATTTTCACCCACTGGTTGCCAGTTGCTGTGGCAAGCTCAACACTGGAACTTTTCCCGCCGTTTTAGAGGCGCCCCACGATACTTCACGCGCAGTTGTAAATTTGTTGCTCGCAGGAGCTTTCGTTAAATACAAAAACATCAGATGGCTTTTCTCTCATGCAGGGGGGACAATTCCGATGCTGGCTGGAAGAATTAATTATTTTCACGGCAATGCAAAAAACATCAATGACTTTGCGCCCGCCGGCATAGAGGCAGAGCTCAGAAAACTCTTTTATGATACTGCCAATGCTACCCATCCAGCAAGCATGTCTGCACTATTGAAATTAGTGCCCCCAACCCAAGTGGTTTACGGAAGTGACTATCCCTATCTACCCATGGACACTCAGGTAAGGTCCTTAAATGAATTAGGACTAGGCGGGGAGGTGCTTGAGATGATTGAGCACAAAAATGCCGAACTTTTGTTACGCGGTTAATTTCCATATACCGATAAGGAGCAAGCAAATTGAACTCAATAGAAAAGAAACAAGATATTAAATCTGAGCAGACCAAACGCAAGGGAATTTTGGCCATTCATTCGGTGGATGAGTTTGTTTATAGCGTTCCTGATTTGGAAATCGCAATTAAATACTATGAAAGTTTCGGGCTAAGAGTTGAGAGAGAATCTTTCCAAGGAAACACAGCACTTGGACTTTACACGGATCATCACTCACACCGTTGGGGCAGAGTTTTTGAGAGTGGACATAAAAAACGCCTTCAGTGGATCACTTACGGCATATATGCCGAGGACTTGGAGCCATTTAGAGAACATTTAAGAAAATCTGGTGTTGAGTTGACCCAATCGCTCGACCCAGAATCACCCCCTGAGCAATCTATCTGGTTCAAACACCCTGATGGATTACCGCTTCAAATTAGGGTTGCCGAAAAAACCTCCCCCTCAAAGACCTTACCCCCCATTTACCCCCCGCCCAGCACAGACCACGGACGCGCCCCTAATGGCTCAAAAGTCCCCGAAATCCGCCCAGTGCACCTCTCACACCTCCTGATGTTCTCACCTGAGGTCAACAGAGCTGAGGCGTTTTACAAAGAGGTTCTTGGGCTTCGTTTGTCCGACTCTGCCGGGGACAACTTAATTGCGTTCATGCACTCCCCTCACGGAAGTGACCACCATTTGATTGCCTTGTTCACCTCAAGTGATTACGGTCTTCATCACACTTCCTGGGCCGTTCGCTCCATTGACGAGGTAGGTCTGGGGATGAAGCAAATGGCAAAAGCAGGATTTGACAAGGGTTGGGGAGTGGGTCGCCATGTACTGGGATCAAATTACTTTCGCTATGTTAGAGATCCATGGGGTTCTTACTGTGAGTACTCATTTGACATTGACTTTGTCCCTCACACCTTAGACTGGCCAACAGCGAACCATCCCCCCGAGGATTCTTTGTATGTTTGGGGCCCCGACGTTCCTGAAGATTTTGTGACTAATTACGAAGTTCAGTGAACTCGTGTTATTAAAGAATAACGCCTCAGATTGAAGTAACGAAATCTAAAATCAATTTGGATAAGGTTTTCGGACACTCGCGCGCAGGAAAATGCCAGACCCCAGGTAGGATATTTCGCAGATATTGGACGTTAAGGATTGAAGTTTTAACAAACTTCATGGATGGCAAAGTAAAGATTTGATTTAATATAAACTGGGGTGAGATTTAGGTTAAAGGGCTAGAGCAATATTTCTTAAACCCAGGCCTATTACAAACCTCCAAATACCATCTATTTATGTGTTCGAAATCAGTTCTCTCAATTGGGATATTGAACCAACGATAAGCGATCAAAGCAAGGGGTATATCGGCAAGAGTAAAGTAATCACCTGCGACAAATTTAGTGATCTTAAGTCTTTGATTGAGCATCTCAAAATTCTTAATCATTTGTAGCCGGTTTTGCTCAAGAGCAATTGGATCACGCTCATTTTCTTTTAATCTAACCCATCCCCAAAACAGGGGTCTCATTGCTGGCCAAACGGTCGTACTGTTCCACTCCAACCATTGATCCACCATACTGGCCGCCAGGGGGTCAGCAGGATAAAGCGAATCCTTATTGGCTTGAGTTTTACTTTTCCTCACCAAATAGCGCATCACGGCTTGGGATTCCCACAGCAAATGGCCTGCATCATCTATACTGGGAACTAGCCCATTAGGGTTAATTGCCAAGTATTCAGGTGTTTTGTTAACACCAAACTCCATCCCCGCATCAATACGCCTGAATGGAATCGATAAATCCTCGCATGTCCAAAGTACCTTTTGAACGTTTATAGAGTTACCTCGGCCCCAGATTATTAATTCACTCAAAATATTTCGTCCTTAAGAAATTCTAAAATTAATTAGACACAATGTTACTCTGAAATCGTAGAAACAAGACACCATTTAACGTTTAGATTTGGCTCAAAAAACAAGAACAAAAATATTCATAAAAGTTTATATTGACAAAAGACAAAAAAACAAATGCCAAATGGTCAAAGTTGCACAAATCACATAAGTCATATAAGTCAAGCAAAAGTATGTATATTCAGACCGATGTTGTGTAGAATAATTAGTCATAAATCCTAATGATATACACTAATTTTCATGGCAAGTTATTCACCTAAATAGTGGACAAGCTTGTTGATAACTTAAAAGAATATTGCATTTACGGGTCTCCCGTGGGCGTGTCTAAAAAAGGGGCACCAATAACTATCCTCAAAAAATTGTTCGATATATTTTAAAAAGTGAAGTTTTTTTATGCTAAGCAATCCATACAATTTCACATGTAGCTTGTGTAAGAAAAAACCAAGCACGGCGGTGTTTTCAAGGTCAAACATTGATTAAGGATTACTATAAAGTACTGGGACTGTTACCCCAGGCAGATGATGTAGTGGTGAAGGCTGCATATAAGGCATTGGCTCAGAAAAACCACCCAGATAAACACTCAACAGACAAAGCTCATCAAACTGTTGTGATGAGTGAAATCAATGAAGCATTTGCTGTTTTAGGGGTCAAATCCAAGAGAAAAGCCTACGACCTGAAACTTGAAAAAGCTAACTCAAGTAAAAAATCAAAAGATGCATCTGCGAACCCCAAATCCTCAAGTGAGGGTGCTCAGACATCCCCAAAATCGGCCTCCTCGAACAGCTCAGGAAAAGGAGGTTCAAACAATGGTAACGCCCGATCTCAGACAAAATCCAACCCCAAGGAGTCAAAATCAGAACATCATGAGATCATTCAAAAACTCAAAAAAAATCAAATGGATGAATTTGAATTGATCAGTCTATTTGAGAAATTT
>CAIWAO010000111.1 GCA_903910745.1 uncultured Burkholderiales bacterium | reverse complement strand
CACGGATTGTGCAGTTCCTCTCAAGAACTTTTGCCTGTGGATGAGGTTCTTAAAAAGGCAGGTTTTCATACTAAGTCCCTCATCATTCCCGGATACTCATTTGAGTTAAAAAAGACCAAACAAGTCGCCAAATCATTTGAACGATGGTTAGCATTTGTAGAAAATGAAGTAATAAAGCTGAAAAGTACCTATAAAAAGGTTATTTTGGTTGGGATCTCTGCAGGGGCAAATGTCGCGCTCGGTGTCGCGGTTAAAAACTCGGCCATTGTGGATGGACTCGTTTTGATGTCTACCCCGCTTATTTTGGACGGTTGGAACATACCTTTTTACCATTTCCTTTTTCCCATCGCTTTGTACACTCCAATTGGAAGGCTATGGAGTTATGAGGAAAAGCCTCCCTACGGATTAAAAAATGAGCGAATAAGGGCTTGGGTTGCTAAAGATCTCAAAGCCAGAAGGCTGTCAAGCGCTGGTGCAAGTGTTCTTGAGGTGACCCACCTCAGGGAACACGACAGGCTACAAAAATATCTACTTCGAGAGATGGCAAATACTGCCGCTCCCCCGACTTTAGTTCTACATGCAAATGAAGATGAAGTTGCAAGCTTAGAAAATGTAAGGTTTATTCAGATGAATTGGAAAACTTCATTACTACACTGCCACGTACTTGAAAATAGCTATCACATGATCAGTTGGGATAACGATAGAGCGGAGGTTTGTCAAAAAGTTGTTGATTTTCTTGAAGAATTAACTTGATATTAATTGCAATTATTCGGGTTATACAGTCTACCAAAGTTCTAATTTATTGGTATTTCAACCAATATGTAGCTTATGTGTCATGAACTAAGTTTACAATATAGACACAAATTTTAATGTTGTATGACACAAACCAATTCCAATACTGAGTCGAGTGGTACTTTCCAAAAGATATCAGAAATTCTGACCTCTAAGTTCCAAGTGGACCCCGGGGTAATTTTGCCTCAAACTTTGCTCACCGAATTAGGAATTGATTCTTTGTCTTTAATGGAGTTTGTATTTGCGGTTGAGGATGCCTTTAATTTACGTATTCCTGAGGACCGCCTAGATCCTCGTGAGGCAGGAATAGATCTTCAAAAACTCTCAAACGTTATAGATGAGTTTATACTGAGCTCAGGCAAGTAAAGAAAACAGGCCTCGCGCATTGTTTTGTATTTAACTGGCTTTAGCTCTTAGCCTTAGTAGGTCATTGAAGACGTACATATTGCAAATGTACGCATTACAAAATGCTCTCCAACGACGTAAGTGCTTGCATTGATCTGCTCACATTGAACTTCAAGATTTTCCTTTGAATTTTTAAATGTTAATATCTGCCAATGTTTGATCCTGTTTTGATTTCTGGTTACGGATGGGTTTCCCCTCTTGGGTCAGTAGATTCCGAGTTTGACGCTCAATTGTTTGGAGGTCACTGCGCAGTGCGAGCGCAGGAAATTCGACTCCCAGGAGAGGACGTTTTTTATGCTCCAGTGTCCTCTTGCGACTTAGACGTTACAACGGTCAACTCTCCCTCAAAAGTACCCCTGGACCGAGGCTCTGCTTTTGCGCTCAAAGCTGCACGCAGTGCATTAGTGAATGCTGGGTTTGCAGAGCAAAACGGGGATGATCAAAAAACTTTTCAACTCAACCTCAACGCAGTTGACTCAACCCGTGTAGGGGTGTTTTGGGGTTGCGGTATGGGGGGCGCCTACAGCTTTGATCAATCAGCAATTCAGATTTATCTACACAGCAAACGTCCTCGCCCAACCTCAGTCATCACGACGATGCCCAACTCAGCTGCTGCTGAGCTTGCACTCATGGTTAAAGCGCAGGGGGCAAGTATGACTTATTCATGCGCTTGTGCATCCTCCTCAATCGCAATCGGTGAGGCCATGAGGGCGCTAAGACTGGGTTGGTTGGATATCGCATTGGTGGGTGGGAGCGAGGCTATGCTCTCGCCCGGAGTACTTGCATGTTGGAATGCTCTTAGGGTACTTCCGCCCCTTAAAACCGATACTCAAGAAAACTTAAGTACAAGCCGGATTTGTCGCCCATTCAGCAAAGATAGAGGCGGTTTTGCAATGGGCGAGGGTGCAGCTGCTTTTGTATTAGAGCGCGCAGATCATGCAAACCAAAGGGGAGTGAAGACCAAGTTTCATCTCTCAGGTTATGCAACGAACTGTGATGCAACCCATATGACGCACCCAGATGCATCAGGTCAAGTTAGAGTCATGCAAGCAGCCCTCAAAGATGCGGGCTTAAAAGCCGAGGACATTGATTACATCAATGCCCATGCAACCGCGACGACTGCAGGTGACTTAGCGGAGGTGAGCTCTGTCACCCAGGTCTTTGGTGAGCAAGTGCCGATTAGTTCCACAAAAGCACAGTTTGGGCACATGCTAGGTGCCGCAGGCGCACTTGAGTTAGTGGCTTGCCTGAGGGCACTGGAGCACAATGCTTTGCCGCCAAATGCCAATTTAAGTCATGCTGATACAGAATTTAATTTAAATTTCGTTGCTCAGAAAAATCCTTTGTCAGAACCTCGTAACCATACCTTCAAAGGTTTCTCTGATAAATCAAACTCAAGCGATGCTATCAAACATGTACTCTCCAACTCATTTGCGTTTGGTGGCACGAATGCGGTCCTGATCGCCAGCAAAGTTTGATTGCGGTTTCGAAGATTCTCAAGCGCTTGATAACCTAAAAATATCCGAAGCCGTAAAAAAACCCCGAGTATTGCTACTCGGGGTTGAAATCCACCTTTTCAAAGGGTGGAGGAGACAAACGGTGTACTGTACTTAAAAAGAGATTGAGCTTTACTAAAAGACAATGTCTGGTACAACACGCAACTTGAGTTTAATATTAAAAATGTTGCAATGCAACATAAATTAATCTCTGTTACACAATATGGTGGTTAAAAGAGACTTATGAAAAATGGACGCAAGTCCTGATTGATGAATTAGTTGTAATTTTTAGTAATATTAGTGAGAAAAACTATGGAATGCACAGTAAGCTGGACGGGGAACGCAGGGACCCATTCAAAAATGGGATTTGTTGCAGAAACGGGCAGTGGCCATGTCCTGATGATGGACGGCGCTCCCGATGAAGCCAAGCCAGATAACGGTGGTCGAAACCTTGCTCCTCGTCCCATGGAGACCGTTCTCGCCGGTACGGGGGGGTGTACAGCTTATGACGTGGTATTGATTTTAAAGAGGGGGCGCCACGATGTTCAGGGCTGTAGCGTAAAGTTAACCAGCACTAGGGCTGAGAGCGATCCCAAGGTGTTTACCAAAATACACATGCACTTCACTGTAACGGGAAAGGCTATTTCTCCCCAAGTCGTAGAGAGAGCGATTGCGCTTAGTCATGAAAAGTATTGCTCTGCAAGCATCATGATCGGAAAAACCGCTGACATCACCACAAGTTTTGACGTGGTGGAGGTCTAAAAACCACGTTCAAATTATCGATAGAGGCAATTTAGACTGAGAGCGATCAACAGAGCTTCTTATATGTAATGCGCAGTGGTGGTCATCAACTTGGCTGCGGCTCTCATTAACTGTTTAACTGGGGGGGGTAGCTCTTTAGCGCCACTTGACACTGCTTTTTTTGCGTGAGCTTCTTCGTCAAGCTTCATTTGTTTGACAATGTCTTTAGAGGCAAAGTCAGAGGGGGGGAGTTTTTGTAGAT
>CAIWAO010000110.1 GCA_903910745.1 uncultured Burkholderiales bacterium | reverse complement strand
TACCTCTTACGGGTTTGATTCATCACTGAGAAGGGGCGGACCTCACTGGATTCTTTCATTTGGGCTCCAATCATAATTTCAGAGCCCCAATGGTGCCAATCTTTTAAATCTCACTCAACATGTGTTCCCCGCGGGCTTACGGTAATACTACCCTGCGTCATCTTTAAAGACTCATATGCCGCTTTTGCGATCAGCCAAACGGATCGTACGTTTAGATTGAAGGTCAAATCCCATTGTTCTGTAGATAGGGTCTCCATTTTTCCTGGACCTGACGCACCTGCAACACAAACAAGTGCATCTATTTCACCATTGAACTGAATTGCCTCATTTACTAACCTCTCACACTCATCGGGGCGAGTCACATCGGCACTTTGACCATGTACAGGTACTCCTAATTTTGTAATTCGGTTTACCAAATTTAGCAACCGATCTCCCGTTTGTGAACTTGCAACGCTCAGCCTCAGGGTGGGATAGCGAGTTGGAAAACCATCACACAACACATCACAAACACCCTGGCCTATGCCCCCAGTCGCGCCCGTTATCAACACATGCATTTTCGCTCTCCCATAAAAAAACCACTTGCGGTAAAACAAGTGGTCTTTGATTAAACAAATTACATTTTACAAAGCGGGGAAGGTGCGGGAATGATTGAAGGTGGGAACGTTTGCTCAATCACAGGGCGAAGCGCACCGTCTGCAACTTTGGCTCTGCCAATGTAATTGGGTAGCAGCAACTGATTATCTGCTGCACGCATACTAACACTACCGTAGATCGAATCTATTTGAGATCCGGGTAAAGCTTTACTGACCTCTTCAGGTTTAACACTCTTTGCGAGTTTGACGCCTTCAAACATGACCTGCGCTCCGTTATAGGCCTGTCCCTCATTATCTGTAGGCAAACGGTTGAATTTAGCTCGCCAAGCAGCAACGAAAGCTTTATTTCTTGGATTATCGATATCTGGGGTATACCCCGTGGTACCTACAGTCCCTTCAAGTGCTTTTCCGGTCCCGTTGATCATGAAGTTCAATATTAATGAGTGTCCAAGTAATTTGGTTTTAGGAATTAAGCCAAACTCCTCAGCTTGCTTGACAAAGGCAATGGCATCTCTTCCTGTTTCAGCAACCCAAATGGCATCCACATTTGCAGCTTTGAGCTGTGCGATATAGGGTGAGAAGTCTTTGGTACCAAGCGGAGCATAAAGTGTCAGGGGTACAGATTTACCTATTGACTCTGCAGCCTTCTTGAACGACTCACCTGAGTCACGTCCCCAGACATAATCGGCCGCCATCACTGCATATGTCTTACCAGTTAAATTTTTAGCCCATTGATTAATCATGGCGATATCCATGTTGTCTGCATGGTTCGTTCTAAAACTTCTGGGCTTGCAAGTATCACCCGTGATTTTGTCAGACTTACTAGCAACAACAAAATACGCTGCGTCCCATCGATCTAAGTTTTGTGCAATCGCAAGGGAAATAGAAGAGGGAATTGCTCCAATCAATAAGTTATAGCCATCGCGTGCTAGTTTTTCAGCAACACGACGACCGGCCTCGGGATTGCCCTCATCATCGGCCTCTTGGAATTCAACTTTACGGCCGTCAACACCCCCCTTCCCATTAGCCTCCTCGATTGCAAACTTGATTGCTCGCATAACCTCCTCACCCTGCTCAGCAAAAACTCCAGATTTAGATGAGACCAAGCCCACCTTAACTGGATCTTTGCTTTGAGCCATCGCACCCATTGGAAAAACAGATGCAAAAGCCAGCATAACAAGAGCCGCTTTAATTTTTTTTAGTTTCATCATTTTTGTCTCCTTCTTAAATCCGCCGGATACAGTCCGACCACTGTTTTGTAAAAAAACTTCAAACCATCACGTGGCTTTCAAGATCATGTAGTCCCTCCTTAGAGTTATGAACTACCCCCTCAGCTACTACAGACCCCTTTGACATGGCCAAATAACGCTGCGCTACGCGCACCACCAAACTCATGTTTTGTTCAATTAATAAAAGTGCAGT
Organism: uncultured Burkholderiales bacterium; assembly: GCA_903910745.1. GTDB lineage: Bacteria > Pseudomonadota > Gammaproteobacteria > Burkholderiales > Burkholderiaceae_C > Limnohabitans. The sequence continues at coordinate 1,515 of CAIWAO010000110.1, read as the reverse complement.
ACCTTGGTCCGCAACTTGATTAAAAATAACAGCAAGTTGATCAACAATGACGGGTGCTAATCCTTCAGTTGGCTCATCTAATAAAATCAACTCTGGATTCGCCATTAGTGCGCGCCCAACAGCAAGCATTTGCTGTTGCCCACCAGATAAAGCGGTTCCTGGTGTATGTGCACGTTCCTCCAAAATGGGAAATAACTTGTATATTTCTCTAACCGTCCAATGCCCCTTGCGCCCAACAGCGGCTCCTAATACCAAGTTCTCCTCTACAGACAAATTAGCAACAATGCAACGTCCTTGTGGAACAACGGCCAAACCATGCTGAGCAGCCATATAAGTTCGTAGTTTTGAATAAGCCTTGCCTTTTAGCTCTACACAACCACTTTGAAGAGAGGCCAAACCTAAAACAGTATTTACGACTGTAGTCTTACCAACACCATTTCGCCCTATTAACGCCACTCTTTCACCGGCGTTTACATGCAAACTCAAGTCGTGCAAAATGTGCGCTGATCCGTAAAATGCGTTCAAATTTTTTAAATTCAACAAAGCACTCATGCGGCACTCCCAAGATAAGCTTCACGAACCCTTGGATCTGAACGAACCTTTGATGGCTCACCACTGGATATCACTCGACCGAGCTCAAAAACTGTAACGACATCAGAAATACCGAAAACCACATCCATATCGTGTTCAACCAATAATACGGAGACATCCCAAGTTGAGGTTAAACGCTTTAAATGTTGAGCTAAATCCAGCGATTCCTTAACCGATAATCCGGCCATGGGTTCATCCAACAACAAAACGCTAGGGCGTCCAACCAATGCAAGAGCCAAATCTAAGCGGCGTTGCTCACCGTAGCCCAACTCCTGGGCCTCTAAATTAGCTGACTCCCAAAGGTCCAGCTCCTTAAGGACGGCCTCAGCATCTGCACGCGAATCCTGAACCCCCATTTTGTGAGAAGCTAACTCAACTTGTTTGCCAACATACATTTGAGCAAATATGCTGGTGCGCTGAAAACTTCTAGACAACCCCCTCGCCCTTCTTTCAACCACGCCCATTTCTGTCACATCCTCGCCCATTAAAGTGACTTTACCGCGCGTCAAACTGCGCCGACCCGTAATCGCATCAATCACTGTTGATTTCCCTGCGCCGTTGGGTCCAATTAGTCCCCTAATTTGACCTTTCTCCAAAGTAAGCGCAACTCCGTCCAATGCTTTTACCCCTCCGTAGTGAATTGCAACATCCTCGGTTTGTAATACGTATTCAGTCATGTTCATTCATACCTTTTGCATCTATCGGATCAGCCTGTTCATTGGTTTTCAAATTTATCTCTTATCTATTTAGCTTTCAGATGCTAGATTGTTTATTGGGAGAAAATTTTTTAGACCATTGATTCACAAGTGCACCTGCAATTCCTGTTGGAGAAAAAACGATGACCGTAATCAATACAAGTCCGAAGATCGTCATCCAGTGGGTTGCATAGTCACCCAAAATATCTTTAAACATGAAATAGACTAC
>CAIWAO010000109.1 GCA_903910745.1 uncultured Burkholderiales bacterium | reverse complement strand
AGTCAAATGGAAAATGTCGGTTAAGTGTTCAGTTAGGGGTTAAATAAAAAGCTGAGTTAAAAGCAGAGTTAAGAGTTAAGGGTTTGCTGAGCAACGCTATTTAATACCAATTTAACATCTACAGTGCTTGCCAAGTCAAGCCCCTGATCCAGTTGTTCTGTGGCCAACCCTGGCCAAATAGTTTGTGGGAGCAGTTTTCGCATTCTTGAATCTAAGCACCAAAGTATGCCCGCATGTCCGTGATCGGTTCCGTTGCTATTGTTGGCACGCACCCGTCTTCCAAACTCACTGACCACTAAAAAAGTTATATTTTTATTAGCGGCTTGTAAATCATCAAATAGAGCTCTTAAGTTTGTAGACCACTGCTTGATCAAATTATTGAGACGACCACCCTGATACTCATGTGTATCCCAGCCACCTAGGTCTACTGTTGCGACCCTAAGACCAATGTCCAATCTGATCAGTTGTGCAACTGCTTGAGTGGCTTGTAACCATTCATGGTTTTCAAAATTGTATTTGACATCTTTTGGGGGCGAGTAAGAGAGAAATCGACCATCTACTTTGGGCATTCGGCTCTCTAAAGAGGCAAATTGATTCAACGTTGCCCGTCCCATTAGAAGAGTTGAATCGGTTTTGGCGTTCTCAGCTCCTGAGCTCAAAGGATACAAAGCCTCTAAAACTTGCCGACCAAGGGAGTCTCCTGGAAGGTTTAGTGATCCTCTAATATCCCCACTCACACCAAGCGTTGAGCTCAGTCCTTTTAAACTTCTGGAGAGGGTGGCAGTTGTATTGAGTGTAGTTATTTCTTGCGGAGTGGCTTTAATCTTTTTCACAAAAGGCGTTAGCCAACCCGGCGTGTCAGATAAAACCTTAGCAGAGTTAGATAATGGCTGAACAGGTGTACTTGCCCCTGGTGCGTTTCCAGAAACCGGATAACTTGATAAAGAATTAAGAGGTGCATTGATCGCAGAATCTAATAAGTCTTGTGATTCAAAGTGACTTCGAGTTGCAAAGCTTAGCCCGCATGCATGCAAAAGATCAGCATGGCCACTTTGAAATAAATCAAACAAAGGAGCTGCACTCGCATGCAATCTGCAGTCCTCTTTTGGAGAGAACGCTTTAGGCAATAAAAGACCAGGCGTTTCACCGCTGTCTAAGATCCTTAAGTTGGCTGTCCTTGCAGCAATGTAGTCTGGGTTATCTACAGGTGCCGCCATTTGTAGGCTATCAGCACCGCCCCGCAAAAAAACTACGACTAAACAACCCTGATCCGAGTCCTGAGCACCAAAGCTTAAATTGGATAAAGCAGTGGAGGTGAGCGCTCCACAAGCACTCAATGCTTTCAGTACATCGCGTCTATTTAAATTATTTTTCATGATGTAAGCCATTACCTCCACTGAAATGCCGAACTCATACCCATGTAGGCTAGGTTACGTTTGAGAAGGCCCCACTCAGTGTTATCGTTTCCTAAGAAACGCTTCCAGGTGCTGTTTTGTGTTTTAAATAAGACCTCGAGTACTGGATCAGCATTTTGCTTACCTAAGAGTCTTCTCGCAAAATGTTTGGTAAGTGCGTTTTCTTCAAGCGGCGTAGACAAACGTGCAGTAAAATTTTCATTTGTCAGCGCGCCCGTACCCCACCAATTCTCCATAAGCCCCAAAGGTATTGCCCAGCGTCTTCTCATCGTTTGAGTGGTTAGCCAAAACTCTGTGTAATCGGGGTACCCATCTGGAGATGGCCAGTTATACAACCGTTGCCCAGCACTTGAAATCTCATGATAAAGGCCCATGCTAGGCGTAAAGGGCAGTTCCAACTTTCTAACAAAACTCATCGCCAATTCAAGAGGGCGTTTGAGCTTCTTTGGCGAGCCGGGTTGAAGTGATGTTGAAAACTCTTTGGAGGAAATAATGTGATTTAAAACCAGTGCAATTTGCTCAGAACTTTTGGTGTTTTCAATCCAAACCTTTGCACTTGATTGAATAAGCTCCTTGGAGGGAGCATCACTCACAAAGCGTTTGCAAAGCTTTGTACACAAATGCTCCGCGGTGGCTTGGTGCTTGGAGAGGATTTCAAGAACCTTTCGCCCATCGGCCAAAGGCGGTCCAAACGGATCGAACTCTTGAGCTAAGATTCGTTTTTGGTAGGGGTCGTGCCAAGACTCTAGGTATTTAAATTTACCAGTTCTTGGTAAATTAATGCCAGCACCTATGCCCCTGCCATCCTCTATCGCCCACCCCGTGAATGCTCTTGCTGCCTCATAGACATCTTGGTCAATATAGCCTTTGGGTTTTCCTTGTTCTGCTCCCGGGACTTGCCTCCATTTGCTATAAAGATCATTAAGGTAGTTATCTTGTCCCATCGTGTGAAGTTCAAATAGCTCTCGAGCAAAGTTTTCATTGGGGGAGCCAGTTTTAGAGTTT
>CAIWAO010000108.1 GCA_903910745.1 uncultured Burkholderiales bacterium | reverse complement strand
TTTATTTTGACAAAGTGTTTTTTAGCTTTTTCTATTGCTACATCTACATTCTTAGTTGTCAAACTAAGTCTTACATATCTACGCTCTTTTACGAGCCAATAGCGAAACTGCCATATGTCACCTCTTTTATATATGACAGCCTCATCGTAAATGAGTATCTCTTCTTCACTAAATGTCTTTTTCTTCAGTGTCATTTTGTGGACTTGGGTAGTTACAGTTTTGAATTGCTACTTCGCTGTGTAGCAAGTTGTGTAACTGTAACTTCAAATAGCACTTAAACGCAAGCGTTTTTTGCGTTTGTGTTATTTTTGTGTAACTTTAAGTCCATATAAATCAAGCACTTAGGCTCAATTACTACTCCCACTCAATAGTGGCTGGGGGTTTACTAGAAACGTCCAAAGTTACACGATTAATTCCACGAACCTCATTGATGATCCGACTAGATACTTTCTTAATTAGGCTATACGGTAATTCTGCCCAATCCGCTGTCATGAAATCTTGTGTCTGAACCGCTCTTAAAGCAACGACATATTCATAAGTTCTTCCGTCCCCCATAACCCCTACGCTCTTGACTGGTAAGAATACGACAAAAGCTTGACTGGTCAATTCATACCATGTCTTACCAGTTTTATCATCTCTGCAGTTAATTAGTTCTTCTATAAAAATAGCATCTGCACGACGAAGCAGATCGGCGTACTCTTTCTTAATCTCACCCAAAATCCTAACCCCGAGACCAGGACCTGGGAATGGGTGTCTATAAACCATCTGAGGGGGGAGTCCAAGCGCAATCCCTAACTCTCTGACCTCATCCTTGAAAAGCTCTCTGAGTGGTTCAAGAAGTTTTAATCCCAGTTGTTCAGGTAGGCCGCCCACATTGTGGTGACTCTTGATGCTGACTGCCTTCTTTGAACTGCCACCACCGCTCTCGATTACATCAGGGTAGATGGTGCCTTGCGCAAGAAAAGTTACTCCTGGATGCCCTTCTTCTCCTGCTTTCAATCGCAAAGCTTCAGATTTAAAAACCTCAACAAACTCACGTCCTATGATTTTGCGTTTTTGCTCTGGATCACTTACACCACATAGCTCTCCCATGAACCTAGCCTGTGCATCAACTCTAACTACAGTTGCATTTAGTTTACCAGCGAACATTTGCATAACCATGTCGCCTTCGTTCAGACGAAGGAGTCCATGATCCACAAACACACAGGTCAATTGATCGCCAATTGCTCGGTGAATGAGCGCAGCGGCGACAGAGGAATCAACACCTCCCGATAGTCCCAATATGACTCGTTCTTGACCAACTTGTTGACGAATTTTTTCAACTGCCTCATTAATATAGTCTCCCATGACCCAGTCGGCCCGAGCTGCGCAAATTTGCAGCGCAAAGCGCTCAATTATTTCTTTTCCTTTTACGGTATGAGTGACCTCTGGGTGAAATTGAACCGCGTAAAAATTTCTGTCTTCATCTGCCATACCCGCAATAGGGCAATCAAGTGTACTTGCCATAACCTTAAAGCCCGGTGGCAAGACGGTCACTTTATCACCGTGACTCATCCAAACCTTAAGCATCCCGTGACCCTCGGGAGTCACGTAGTCTTCAACTGCGTTCAAAAGCTTCGTGTGACCTCTTGCCCTAACCTCGGCGTAGCCAAACTCCCTGGTCGAACCACTTTCAACTTTACCGCCAAGCTGCTGAGCCATCGTTTGCATACCGTAGCAAATTCCAAGAATCGGTATCCCCAGAGTAAATATGATTTCAGGTGCGCGGTCTGTACTTTGTTCATAAACACTTGCATGAGAGCCGGACAAAATAATGCCCTTTAAGTGCCCGTCTTTTGCAAAATCTTTAATCCACTCGTCTGATACATCACAGGAGTGAACCTCACTGTAAACATGAGCTTCCCGAACGCGCCTGGCAATGAGTTGAGTGACCTGTGAGCCGAAATCTAAAATTAGAATTTTGTCGTGTTGCATGCGCTTAAGTGTTCAATATAGATAAAAAATGGAGGTGCCCATTGCATCCAACTCGTTTGGGACTAATTGGAAAGCACTTAAAGACTGAAACTAAAGGCAACGTGCGGATATCAAATTCAATCAGCCCTGTAATTTGGGGCCTCTTTTGTAATTTGAACATCATGCACATGGCTCTCTCGCATACCTGCGGCGGTTATCTGAACAAATTGAGCTTTCGTGCGCATATCATCCAACGACGCACAACCGCAATAGCCCATAGACGCCCTGAGTCCCCCAGCTAGTTGAAAAACTATAGTCACCATTGAGCCCTTGTATGGTACTCGCCCCTCAATTCCCTCTGGGACTAACTTGTCGGCATTTGGATTCGCTGTAGAAGATTCTTGGAAATATCGATCTGCACTGCCTTGCTGCATTGCACCAATACTACCCATTCCTCTATAACTTTTGTAGCTTCGACCTTGGTAGAGAACAATCTCACCGGGCGCCTCCTCTGTGCCAGCAAACATCCCGCCCATCATCACGCTTGATGCGCCAGCTGCAATTGCTTTGGCCAAGTCGCCACTAAAACGCACACCCCCATCAGCGATCAATGGAACCCCAGTGCCAGAAAGGGCTTCAGCTACGTTATCAATAGCAGTGATTTGAGGCACCCCCACACCCGCAACAATCCGAGTGGTACATATGGAACCTGGTCCAATGCCGACCTTTACTGCATCCGCACCTACGTTTGCCAAAGCAAGCGCAGCGGAGCCTGTGGCTATATTTCCACCAATAACGTCAATGTTTGGATAGTTTTTCTTAATCCACTGAACTCTGTCGATTACGCCTTGGCTGTGACCGTGTGCTGTGTCAACAACAATCGCGTCAACACCTGCGTTAACCAATAACTCGACTCTATGCTCGGTACCTTCTCCAACACCTACAGCTGCGGCCACCCGTAGCCGACCAGATACATCTCTTGCAGCGTTAGGGAAACTTGTTTGCTTTGTAATATCTTTAACGGTGATGAGTCCTTTTAATTCAAACTGATCATTGATGACAAGTAGCCTCTCGAGTTTGTGTTTGTTTAAGAGCGCCTTCGCCTCCTCAGCGGTGGCCTCCTCAGGCACTGTAATTAGTTTGTCCCTTGGTGTCATGATCTCGCTGACCGCTACATCAAACCTTGTTTCAAACCGCAAATCACGCCCAGTAACAATACCTACTACTTTACCGTTTTCACAAACAGGAAAACCTGAAATACTGAGTTGATCCGATAAGGCCATGACCTCCCTAACCGTATGCTGGGGGGTGATGATGACTGGATCTCTTAGAACGCCACTCTCGTATCTCTTAACCTTAGAGACCTCTGCGGCTTGTTGCTCAGGGGTAAGATTTTTGTGAATAACTCCGATACCGCCCTCTTGTGCGATCGCTATGGCAAGGCGAGCTTCTGTAACCGTATCCATGGCTGCTGAAACCAAGGGTAAATTAAGGCTGATGTTTTTAGAAAACTGGGTTTTAAGGGATGTATCTTTGGGTAATACCACAGAGTAATCGGGTACCAATAGAACATCATCAAAGGTGAGTGCGTTACCAAGGAGGCGCATTTGTGTAAGCTCCAAATCGTCAATTGTAGCTATATAGAAGTCATTTTTTTAAAATAACTCTAATTTAAGCAAAATCAGTAACCAGCTTTAGCTCCAGGTCGTTTTTTAGCAAAAAGTCCTGCCGCTTTGACCCCTTGTTTTTTAAACCGTTCCCGTCTGGCAACTTTGGGATCCACTTTAATGGGTCTCAAGACTTCAACTCTGTCACCTGGCTGCAAGAGTTGCTCCATCTGTGCTGGCTTAGACCAAACTGCTATCGAGTAGCCTTCCTTTAGCATTTGCTTATTTGTTCTGATTGACTCTGGCGTTAAAAATAAGGCCGAATCTGATTGCGCTAGGCTCATGATGGCATCACTCAAGCGAAATCCTTCAACTAGGTTTAGTTCGCGCTCAATGACACTCCTGGCCGAGGGCGCGTGATAGAAGAGGACATACATTGGTTTATCAGCGAGTTAGAAGTTTTAGATGTATCAGATGTATCAGATTTATCAGATGTATCAGATGTATCAGATGTATTAGATACTGGGTTTAAAAAAATTACGTGGTAAATACTTTCTCAGCTCTTTTAACGAAAGAATCAACAAGTGAGTTAGCTATTTTGTCAAACAGGGGTCCAACCAACGCTCCAAACATGCTCTCAAAAGCATAATTCAAGGTGAGCTCCACTCTACAGGCCCGGTCCTCTCCAAGGGGGACAAAATCCCAAAGACCATCTAGTTGCTTAAAGGGGCCATCCACCAAACGGACCTGTATTTGTCGACCCGCAACATGCAAATTACGGGTTGTAAAGGCTTTTTTAAAGCCACCAAGGGACATACCAATTTTGGCGGTTACGCCGTCGGGGTGCGTCTCCTCAATGATTCCTGACTCACACCAAGGCAAAAATTCGGGATATTTAGGTATATCAGCCACTAAAGAATACATTTCTTCTGCGCTGAACCAGATCATGACAGACTTGTGAATAGTTTTCATACAATAGTAGATTGGCCAAACTTGGTACTACGGATTGTAGATATCCTTTGGGCGATACTAACTGAATGCTATGGCAACCCCTAAAAAACAACTACCAGCTCGTATAGCCGAGAATAAAAAAGCCCAGTTTAACTACTTCTTTGAGGAGCGGTTTGAAGCTGGCATGGTTCTTCAGGGTTGGGAGATCAAGGCTGTCAGAGAAGGTAAAGTACAACTTACCGACGGTTATGTGGTTGTGAGAGCGGGAGAGTTGTTTTTAATCGGTTGTTTGATCAATCCACTAAAAACCGCATCCACCCATGTGAGCCCTGAAGCCGCGAGAACCAAGAAGCTTTTGATGCACAAGGACGAAATCAGGAGACTGATCGGTAAGGTTGAGCAAAAGGGCTATACCTTAGTTCCTATTAACTTGCACTGGAAAAATGGAAAAGTAAAATGCGAGATCGCCTTAGCCAAGGGCAAGGCTGAGCACGATAAGCGAGATACGATTAAAGACAGAGAAGGCAAAAGGGAAGTCGAGCGCGCCTTAAAACATAGGCAAAGATAGATTTTTAAGGGGCCATGATGGATTTAATCAAAAAAACAATCGCTCGACTTAGAAAAAATCTTACAGCCGCCCTATTCATTGTTGTTGGCATCGTTTTGATCGCCACCATTTGGGTATTCATTTACCTTAGACTCGAGTTTGATCAGCGGCAAATCCTCGAGAACTCCAAGTCCAACCTTCAAAATATTGTTCGTAGCTTTAAGGAACATACAGAGTCATCCATTGCAATATCAGATGAGTTGCTACGAATTATTAAATTTAATTACGAGAAAAGCGACAAAATAGATTTTAAAACACTCAACGATTATTTTAAAAATGGTGTTTTAGATATGCAGTACTTTAACCAAGTTGGAGTCATCGATAAGGATGGTCTGTATTCTTATACAAATATGAAAGATCAAAAGAAAATTGATCTCTCAGACCGCGAACATTTTAAAATTCACAAAGATCCCTACCCTTACGGACTTTATGTCAGCAAGCCCGTACTTGGACGAGTCTCAAAACGTTGGTCCATTCAACTGACCAGACGAATAAATGGTGCCGACGGCTCCTTCAACGGAGTCGCAGTTGTTTCTTTTGATCCGCTTTATTTTTTGAATTTTTATAAAAAAATAGATTTAGGAACGGATGGATTTATTGCGCTTGTTGATTTAGACGGTTTTGTGAGAACAATAGAAACCGGTAATTTATCCTCCATAGACGGTAAAGTAAACCGTATTAGCCTTAGCCCCTCAATTGTTCAATCCACAGTTGGGGTAGAGATTTCAGACCAAATATTTGATGGGATAAAAAGAGTTTACGCATACGAGCGAATTGCAGACCAACCACTCCTTGTAATAGTGGGTATTAAGGAGTCGGTTGCGCTTAAAGAGTATCAAGCCAACAGGGCGACTTACCTATCGTTTGGCTGGACACTGACGATATTGATCATTCTTTTCACAAGTCTATCCATCTTTATGATACTTAGGGCTCGTGCGCTTAACGAAACACTTAAAAAAATCAACCTTGAGGCTGAAAAAGCCAATCTTGAAAAAATCGAATTCGCCAACAGGCTAACCCAGTCAGAAAAACTTGCTGCATTGGGACAGTTATCAGCCGGTGTTGCCCATGAGATTAACAATCCAATTGGATATGTAGGCTCAAATATCAACACCATGAAGAAATATTTTGAACAATTTGAAAACATCATAAATACTTATAAATCCAGTGCAGAGTTTTCAAATGCTCCCCCTATTGATACAGAAAACTTAGAATTTATGATGCAAGATTCTCGTCATTTAATAGAGGAAACCCAGGAGGGAATTGGACGTGTTAAATCAATTATTGACGACCTAAAAAACTTCTCCCGCGCGGATGCCAATAAAAACTGGGAGCGATGTGATCTTCATAAAGCCATCCGGTCAACTTTGAATATCGTCAACAATGAAATCAAATACTCTGCAGATGTTTCATTAGAACTGGGAAGCATACCCATGGTGGAGTGCATACCATCTCAAATCAACCAAGTCATATTGAATCTAATTGTTAACGCTGCACAGGCTACACGTGCGGGGACAAGGGGGATAATTACGATCAGAACCTATGCACAGCAAACTTTGCACAATATCAACGCTTTGGACCCATTGAGCAAAGATGCGGGTGAGGATGCCCAGTTCGTGGCCATTGAAATTCAAGATCAGGGGCAGGGAATTTCTGAGGAAAATTTAAGTAAGATTTTTGATCCCTTTTTCACAACCAAAAGTATTGGGGTTGGTACGGGGTTGGGATTATCTGTCTCCCACGGTATCATTCAAAGGCATGACGGAGAGATCAAAGTCACCAGTGTTTTAGACGAGGGGTGTTGTTTTAAGATTGTTTTGCCTGTCCATCAGACAAGGGCAAATTCATAAAATACACAAGCCAATTCCTATTAAACACATTAGAAAAATCAATCACAACACGAGTTCAAGAAGATGATCACAAAAGCTTTAAACAAAATCAGTCAAATCACAACTGCTACCCTAATGATTGCCGGTATGGGGGTTTCATTACTGAACACACCCAGCAGCGCGATAGCTCAAACACCACCCCTCCCTTTCGTGAGCATTAAAAATAGCGAGATCAAATGGGTTGAAAAAGAAAATGGTATTCGCTCAGCCGTTATTTTTGGTGATCCTGATAAGCCCGGATACTACATCACCAGAAACATATTTCCACCCGGTGTGATGAGTACACCCCACAGCCACGATCAGGATAGGTTTGTAACCGTTATTCGTGGGACTTGGTACGCTGGCACCAATGCAAATTGGGATACCTCAGAGACTGTTGCCATGCCGCAGGGAAGTACCATGTTTCACCCCAAAGACGCTGTTCACTATGACGGTTCACTCAATGATGAGGTAGAGGTACAAATTATTGGCATGGGACCCATGACTACTAAATACATCTACTCTAATATTGGCAAGTTCGGGAAACCACGCAAAATGAATTGAAGACGCGCATTCTAGGCGTAGAGTTCACATACGCCTAGAAACTGACTAAATACAAATTTGATATCTAGTCGGCGTTTAAGGCGACCTTTGGTTAATCAAATATATCGCCGTCTACGTAAAACCACGCCATTTCATCCGCTTTAAGGGCGAGATCAGAATTTTCTAATTTCTCTTGCTGAAAACGACTCCTCTCATGAAGTCTGTATGCTTTGCCGTCAATTTTGTATCTGGCAACGAACTCGACCTCTGCAAGATTGCTCTGGGATTGGGTAAAACATTTAACCTCCAATCCAAGCCACTTAACCTCATTTTCAAGACTTAATTGATCAGGTTTTGTTCTTTTGTGCCAAGTTGCATTTAAGTAATTCACTCGACCAAGGACGTAAGCACTGTACCTAGAGCGCATCAACGCTTCGGCGTCAGTAGCTCGATTGCCCATATCTAAATACTTAGCACAGCATTCGTTGAACGAAACAGACTTTATGTTATTTCCTTTGATAGGTTTTTTTCTTAAAGTGGTATTGATACTAAATTTAGAAGGACCTCCACATGGACAATTCATTGACATATCTGAACTATTTTGTTACTTGGGTCAGCTGGCTTTAATTTGACCACTCTCGATAGTGAGTGAAGTATTGCACCTTTTTGCAAGCAATGGATCATGGGTAACAAGCACCAAAGCCGTTTGATACTCTTTGTTCAGATCAAAGACCAAATCCATGATAAGTGCTCCGGTTGCATGGTCCAGACTCCCTGTTGGCTCGTCGGCCATCAAAATCTTTGGATTCACCACAAATGCTCTTGCCAAAGCCACCCTTTGTTGCTCCCCTCCACTCATAAATCTTGGGTAATGGTTTAATCGTTGACCCAAACCCACCCTATTAAGAATCTCACTGGCTCTTTGTCTTATTTCGTTGCCCTTAATCTCACCCGAGATCTCCAGGGGAAGCATAACGTTTTCCAATGCAGTCAGATGCTCTATGAGTTGGAAGTTTTGAAACACGAACCCAATATGACTGGCGCGAATTAGAGCTCTTGCATCCTCATCAAGGCTAGAAATATTGACTCCTCCAAGTTTGACCTCACCACTTGTGGGGGCGTCAAGTCCCGCCATGATAGATAGCAAAGTGCTTTTACCCGAGCCAGAGGCGCCGACGATGGAAAGGGTCTGGCCGACTCCTAAATTTAAGGATATATCCGTCAATATGGATAGTTTGCCAGAGGCATCTTCAACACTTTTAAAGACGTTGGATACGACTAATAAATTCTCACGCATAATATTTTTTAAATTGTTTGGCAACTACACTATAAAAAGTCATTGTTCAAGGAAAATTAGGTTAATTTCTTATGCGAATAAAAATGTTTTGCTTTTGCAATAGTTTGTACTTTCCATTGCAAAAATTGCTGACATCACTGACATCGCTGACATCGCTGACATCGCGGATACTCATTCCCCTTATTATCTCGATTCTCACCTCAACTCAGGCTTGGTCGCAAAATAATCCCTTAAACCCGCCCCAAATAGCCGCGGATGTCCAAATTTTAGTTTTAGGCGACTCTTTAAGCGCCGAGTTCGGGCTAGAAAGAGGGACGGGATGGGTGAGTTTGCTTGAAAAAAAACTGAATTCGACCCAAACACAAAATCCTCTCCCCCCATTCACCATTGTCAACGCTAGTATCAGTGGAGAAACGACCGCAGGCGGACGCTCCAGGCTATCCATTCTTCTAAACAAACTACATCCAAAAATATTGGTTATAGAGTTGGGGGCAAATGACTCATTAAGGGGACTATCAATGGAGTCTAGCAAAGCTAATTTAGATTCAATGATACAAACCGCACTCAACTCAAAAGTTAAAGTTCTATTGGTTGGTAATTTAGCCCCGGCTAATTATGGGCCCAGTTTTAACAACGATCTCAAAGTGATGTACAGGGACTTGGCATTAAAGAACCACATCCCTTTGGTTCCTTTTATGCTCAAAGGAGTTGCAGACGCGCCCAACGCCAGCACACTTTTTCAGGCCGATATGTTGCACCCACTCGCCCAAGCACACCCTACAATACTGGGTAACATATGGCCTGAGTTGAACAAACTCCTTCACTAAGGTGCTTGTGTCATTTCTATCACCTGCTTTGAGCATTACTTTTTCTATTGCTCTTTGTATTTCCGTTTAAAAGTAGTCCATCTTGAGTATTCAAACCGTCAGTGCCCATGAGGTACTAAATCACCTTAAAAACTCCAAAGGGGGGGAGTTAAAGTTCTCCGCAATCATCGACGCTAGAAGTCCGGGGGAGTTCAGTTTAGATAAACTGCCACAGGCTATAAATTGGCCTGTGCTTGATGACCAAGAACGCGAATTGATTGGGACAATGTACAAGCAAATCGGTAGCTTTGAGGCTCAAAAAAAAGGGGCTGGTTTGGTGGCTGCAAATATTGCAAAACACATTGAAGAGAAAGTTTTGGATTTGCCCAGAACATGGCAACCTCTTTTATACTGCTGGCGCGGGGGTAAAAGAAGCGGGTCACTGTCAACGGTTTTAGGCGCAATTGGCTTCAAAGTTCATTTGCTTGAAGGTGGCTACAAAGCTTTTCGAAGTGCAGTCATTGAGGACTTGCCCAACTGTGTTGAGCCACTCAAATTTCAAGTCATCTGTGGACCTACTGGTTCGGGTAAAACGCTTCTTTTGAATAAACTAAAAGAACAAGGCGCTCAGGTTTTGGATTTAGAAGCAATCGCAAATCACAGAAGCTCTGTTTTAGGCAAATTACCCGGGACCCAGCAACCCTCTCAAAAGGCATTTGAGACCACACTCTGGTTTGAGCTCAGTAGATTAAAGGCAGATCGTTGGGTGTTTGTGGAGTCTGAGAGCCGCAAGATCGGCAACCTCAATCTTCCAGAATCTTTGATTCACAAAATGCGTTCTAGTGCATGCATCGATCTTCAGATGCCAACACCTGAACGAGTTAAGTTACTCCTTGATGAGTACAGCTTTTTCGTCAAAGACAGCTATCTCTTCTCAACTCGCCTACAGGCTTTGCTCCCCTTGCTTGGCAAGGAGGTACTGAATCGTTGGCAGGAATGGATAGATGAGGGAAATGCACCGAACGTTGTTGAGGAGTTGCTATCTTTGCACTACGATCCCGCCTACACAGGTTCAATTTCTAGAAATTTCGCTCAGTTTAAAAGCGCATTGCCTGCGCAAATAAAAACCTATGACCAGCAAGCC
>CAIWAO010000107.1 GCA_903910745.1 uncultured Burkholderiales bacterium | reverse complement strand
TGACCTTAGAGGTGTTAACGGGGAATACTGGAGCAATTAAGACCTACGAAAAATCAGGATTCCAGAACTATCAACTCCAAGAGGAGAACGGTCACGCAGTTTTTTTACAAAAATGGCTTTGAACTACTGGTGATTTGAATCAAACATTAGGTTAATTTATCAACTGTAAATTTAATCTATTTCAAAACTTAAAGCCATTTTTGCAATCCATGCATCAGCTGTCGCCTCATAAAGATGCAGGGGTTTTCCAACTCCAAAATTTATTTTCACCTCAGAAAAATTTTTTTCTATAACCGCATATAAATTTTCTTCTCTTTGAGATCTTGGAGAAAAAGAGCCAAGTGCTCCCATTACTCCATAAAATTCAAGCCCTATCTTGTTCTCACCGCTTAAGCCAAAAAGCATTTTTGCTGCGGGTATGAAAATAGTTTTTTTGTTCTCACTATCTAATTGTTTCTCAATCGATGGATTAAAAACAAAATGCCATGCATTTGATCTGAATCCAATGATCGGATTTATATCAAATCCATGTGCTCCATTATTTTCGTAGACAGAGGACTCATAGCCATAATCAGCTCTTATACCGTAATACCAACCTGATTTTTTATCATGAATGGGTACGAATTGAATTTCCGCCTTAAAACCTTGAAGTTTTGATTGATGTTGATAAATTGAATTCGGTAATTCAATTCCCACTGATAGCTCATTGCTCAATCCATAGTTGTATTCAATTAAATTTTGAATAACATTACCTCTAATACCAAATTCATCTGTATTTATCTTTGCGAGGCTAGATAAAATTTCCAATTCTGCTTCACCCCTACTCGGTAGATCATCGGAGTAAACAGTTAACTCATATGGAGCTGCTTGAGTCAATTGTGAAAAAACAATTAAAAATACGAAAAATATAAATGATAATAAATTTGATCTAGAGTTTTTTTTCATCACTTAAGTTTAACATTGATACTTTGAAAAAGTAGAACTTGACCAGATACCATTTTATTTATCAATTATTTGTAAATAAAGCTACATCATTTTAGATAGGTGTTATCTTAATTTATCAGGATCGTAAAGTGCGTTGCAACTCTCTTATTTGACTTGGCAATAAATAAAACTTACTTTAAAAGGGTTTTGACTTTTTTCTGCAATGTAGTGAGAACCTCCTTTTCAAACCAAGGGTTCTTTTTTAACCAAATATTGTTTCTTGGACTGGGATGGGGCAATGGAATTGCCATTGGCCAATAATCCCGCCAAGCTTTTACGGTTTCAGTTAAATTCTCTTTATTGTATTTTCCCAAATGCCATGATTGGGCGTACTGCCCTACAACAACCGTTAATGCAATGTCGGGTAATTGATCTAGTAGTTTGACTCTCCACGTTTTCGCACATTCTGGTCTAGGCGGTAGATCGCCTGATTTACCAGTTCCAGGAAAACAAAACCCCATTGGAACAATGGCAACTTTACTTTCATCATAGAAAGCCTCCTTTTCTATACCCATCCATGACCTTAGCCTGTCTCCGCTAGGATCATTGAATGGAATGCCAGTTTCATGAACTCGGCTGCCAGGTGCTTGTCCAACGATAAGAATTTTTGCAGAAGTTCCAACTTGTATAACTGGGCGAGGCCCCAAAGGCAAAACCTCAGAACACAAAGTACAAGAATGAATTTCTTTAACTAGCTTGATTAAGGTTGTGCTCATTTAAAGAGCATACACCAAATACCTGCACTATTTCAAATACAAGTTGGCTGCGATTATGAAGTAACAAAGTTTTTTTTGATAATATAGAGAACGTGCTTTTTTAATGGGTTGTCAACCTCAATTAGCGGGTGCATAAACTCTTTATCAAAAACCATCTTAATTTTTTCCATTACTCTCCTGGATCCCTGATTGTTTAAAGTGGTCAAGGCATGTGCCTCATCAAATTCAAATTTATCAAAGGCAAGTTGAAGTGAAAAATTGGCGGCCTCTGTTGCGTATCCTTTATTCCAATACTGATCAGACAAGCGCCATAGTAGTTCGACCCCAGGGGCTATCCCAAATGTTCGAGAAGGATGCTTAAATCCACAAAAACCGATGAACTGCCCACCAGATTTCAATTCCAGAGCCCATGCACCAAATCCGAATTCCTCAATATGAACCTTTGCCCTTTGATATTCAGAGGTTGATTCTTGAACTGATGCAATGTTGGGAAAATATTTTCTAACGATTGGATTCTCGTTCATTGCAATGAACGGTGCTAAATCTTCGTCGCACCATTGCCGCATTAGCAAACGTTCTGTCTCAAATATAACGTGTTGACGCATGAATTTTTTT
>CAIWAO010000106.1 GCA_903910745.1 uncultured Burkholderiales bacterium | reverse complement strand
AGTTTGGTGCCCAGGAAGGGACTCGAACCCCCACGATGTTACTCGCTAGTACCTGAAACTAGTGCGTCTACCAATTCCGCCACCTGGGCAGTTCAGGAAAAGAGGGTGATTCTATCAAAAACTTTGCACATTCTGGCGCGGGCTCGTCAGAAGAAATTTCCGGAACCGTTCAAGGACACAGAGATGGCCATGGATTTGTATTAAGGGACGATGGGCAATCTGACATCTATCTCCCCCCCAACGAAATGCGTGCTGTATTGCACAAAGATCACATTAAAGTTCGCATCACACGACTTGACAAGAGGGGACGTCCAGAGGGGCGAGTGATAGAAATCATAGAGCGCCCGAAACACCCATTGATTGGTCGTCTTTTACAAGAAGGGGGGGTATGGCTTGTTGCCCCAGAGGACAAACGTTACGGTCAAGATGTATTGATCCCAAAGGGGGCAACGGGCCAAGCCAAGCCTGGGCAGGTCGTTGTGACCGAGCTTACAGAGCCTCCAAGTCTTTACGGCCAACCGGTGGGTCGAGTAGTGGAGGTTCTTGGAGAGATGGACGACCCGGGTATGGAGATAGAGATCGCAGTTAGAAAATACTCTGTACCTCACGAATTCTCACAGGCTTGTTTGACGCTTGCTAAAACACTACCCGAGAAGGTCAGGCCCGTAGACCGAGCGGACCGAGTGGATCTAACAGATATCCCATTAATTACGATCGACGGCGAGGATGCTAGAGATTTTGACGACGCTGTTTACTGCACCCCAGCCAAGGTAGGCCGCAGTAAGGGATGGCGCTTGTTGGTTGCAATTGCTGACGTAAGCCATTATGTAGAGACTGGAAGCGCTATTGATGTAGATGCTTATGACCGGGCAACTAGCGTTTATTTCCCAAGGCGAGTTATCCCAATGCTGCCTGAGAAACTGTCAAATGAGCTTTGCTCTTTAAAACCAGATGTAGAACGTTTATGCATGGTCTGTGACATGCTAATAACTGGAGACGGCAAAATATATGCTTACCAGTTTTATCCTGCCTTAATGTTTAGTCATGCACGCATGACTTATACAGAGGTAGCTTCCATCCTAAGCAATACACGTGGCCCAGAGGCTATGAGACGTAAGGAACGGATTCCTGAATTGATGAACTTATACGATGTTTACAGAGCATTGCTTAAAGAGCGTCAAACCAGGGGAGCAATTGATTTTGAAACGACAGAGACACAAATTATTTGCGATGACTCAGGCAGAATTGAAAAAATTGTCCCACGTGAAAGAACTGAAGCTCACCGTTTGATCGAAGAGTCAATGCTAGCGGCCAACGTTTGTAGTGCGGAGTATCTTTTACAGGGGAAACAACCGGCTCTTTACCGAGTCCATGAAGGACCTACTCCTGAGAAAAGAGAAACTCTAAAAGCCTATTTAAAAGCGATAGGGGTAAATATGACTCTTACCGAGGATCCTGCCCCGAAAGAGTTTCAAGCAATTGCACAAGCCACAAAAGATAGACCTGACGCTCAGCAAATCCATTCAATGCTTCTGCGCTCAATGCAGCAGGCCATCTACACACCCTTTAACAGCGGACATTTTGGCTTGGCTTACGAAGGCTACACCCACTTCACAAGTCCAATTAGAAGGTATCCTGATCTTTTGGTACACAGAGCTATAAAAGCAAAGTTACTGGGGAAGACTTATCAACTTCCGCAGCTCCCATTACCTGGAGAGGCGCACGCAAAGCTTGCAAGGCGTTTGGCTGTAAACAATGCTAAGAACAAAACACAGGCTAAAACCCCAAAGAAACCGAGTCCCGAGCTCCAAGCCTGGGAGGCGGCGGGTTTACACTGTAGTGCGAATGAGCGACGTGCTGATGAAGCAAGTAGAGATGTTGAGGCATGGCTTAAATGCAAATACATGCGCGAACATTTGGGGGAGGAGTTTGGTGGGGTCGTCACTTCAATTGCTGGATTCGGGGTTTTTGTCACCCTAGACTTAATGTATGTAGAGGGCATGATTCACATAACCGAGTTGGGTGGTGAGTACTTCAACTTTGATGAGGTCCGTCAAGAGCTAAGGGGCGAACGCACGGGGATTAGATATGCCATTGGTACCAAGGTAAGGGTGCAAGTCTCAAGGGTTGATTTAGACGGCAGAAAAATTGACTTTAGATTAGTGCGATCTGATTTGGATAGGCTTAGCAGTCAAGTCAATGCAAAAGCAGGATATAGTAAAAAGAAAGCTGACTTTACTGATTCAACTTCTAGGTCAAAAAAATCCAAATCTAAATCTAAAGTAAAACCAACAAAAGTTGACGCCGTTGTTGCACCAGATAGCTTAGTAACGCAAAGGACCGCTGCTAAAGCGGGAGCCAAGAAAAGTTTGAAACAAGTTCTTCAAACTGCTGTTGCTGCTAAACCGGCACAAAAGAAAAAGGGTCGAAAGCCCTATAGAATGAATTAATGTGTTTAAAAGAAAATAGTTTAGGAGATATCAAATGAGTAATTCAAAAATTGCAATCGTGACTGGTGCTGGTTCAGGTGTTGGTAAAGCTACTGCGAACGCTCTAATGAAGGCAGGTTATAGAGTCGCTTTAGTAGGAAGGCGTGTAGAGATGTTAAAAGAGGTTTTTGACGCAGCGCCAAAAGGACAAGCCCTCTGCGTTCCTACTGATGTATCCGACCCAGTTGCTGTTAAAGCATTATTTGACAGAGTTGTTAAAGAATGGGGGCGTGTAGATTTGTTATTCAACAACGCTGGCGTTGGTGCACCTGGTGTGCCCTTAGAGGAGCTTACCGTTGAACAATGGACGAACGTCGTCAACATCAATTTAAATGGAATGTTTTACTGTTTGCAACAGGCATTTAGGGTTATGAAATCCCAAAGCCCTAAGGGTGGACGTATTATCAATAATGGCTCCATTTCTGCTCATGCACCGCGTCCTAACTCGATTGCCTATACTGCAACTAAACATGCAGTCACAGGCCTAACAAAGACGGCCTCACTTGATGGCCGTCATTTTGATATCGCTGTTGGACAAATAGACATTGGTAATGCAGGTACTCCCATGGCCCAGCGTATGGCCTCTGGCGTTCCCCAGGCGAATGGTCAAATTGCTCCTGAGCCATTGATGGATGTTGATTTTGTTGGTCAGTCAGTGGTTTATATGGATAGCTTGCCACTAGAGGCTAATGTACTTTTCCACACAATTATGGCAACCAAAATGCCGTTTGTTGGAAGAGGATAGGAACCTCGACTTTTTTAGCTGTTCAGATTCTTGGGTAAGTTACTTCCTCACTCAAGTACTCAGCATTGAAACTTCTATGGTTGCCCCAATCGTCCGCCGTTTTACCGTGTATGAAGACTGCCTGGCAAGCACTTTCCCAGTGGTCTTTATTTTGTGTCCAAAGTGAGCCAATCATGCCTGCAAGCACGTCTCCTGTGCCCGCACTAGAAAGCAATGCGTTACCAGTTGGATTGATGCGTATTTTGTAGGAGTTTGTATCATGAACATTCACTTTATTTTCTGAAGCTATGACTGTTCCTGCGCCTTTGAGGACGACTAGGCATTTAAATTTGCTGGCTATTGCTTTAGCGACCTGAATGCGATTTGACTGTACATTTTGAACCTTTATTTTTAAAAGCCTAGCTGCCTCAAGAGGGTGAGGCGTCAAAATAGTAGTCATGTCTAGGCTGGTTCTTTTACTTAAAATTTCTTGTAAAGATTCATCCGATGCAATTGCATTTATGGCATCTGCATCGAGCACTAACTGTTTAGAGTTTTGTAGTAAATAGTTTAACCATGACTTTACACTGTCACCACCCCCGCATCCACACACTACAGTGCTTGAATTTAACTCCATACTTTTAATATGATTGGTATCACGGGTCATTAATGCTGGATTGATGCGAAATGAATGTGGTAGTGGATCAAGTAAGCAAAGGTACACCCGACCAGCGCCCATATTGAGTGCGCTTGTCGCTGCCAAAATCGCCGCACCTTGCATTCCATTTGCACCTCCGATTACAACCACATCTGAGTATGCGCCTTTGTGGGTGTCATGCATTCTTTTATTAACTGGGGGAAGAAAATTAAGATTGAATTCTTTATTGCTCATTAACTTAGTTTCTACCGTATCATCCCCAGTTAAAGACTCAAGCCATATTTCACCTGAAAAATCTTTACCAGTATGGGTAAATAGTCCTGCTTTTAGACCAATGAATGTCAGTGTGTATCGAATTTGATTGGTATTTAAAACCGATTTGGTTACCTGCTTATAGCTTGGTTTTATAACGCTCATAACGCCTGTTTCAGGGTTTAATCCTGAGGGGACATCAGCGCAAATGACGGGCGAGGGCGATTGTTGAATCAAATAAAGCCAATCAGCCATCTCACCTTCAATTGATCTGGTTTGATTTGTAGTTGAAGCGTTGGGCAGTGCACTTGCACTTGCACTTGCACTATGTTTTAACTCGGTATCTGATGAACCTGAATCTCCCAAAAATTCATGGCCTGTGTCAATCTCAACACCGATGCCTAATAAAGCATCAACTGCTAAATCCCACTTCTGCGGTGGGACTGCGTTGATTTCAATCCCGTTACTCAGTGCTTTTTGTAATGCATCGGTGTGATCAAATGATCGCTCACGGTTGTCCGAACTCATAGGGGTGGACTTTTCTGAATTTCGCCTTAACAGGGTCACGTAAGGATTTTTACCTAGTTTTTTAAGTTCAACCGCAGCAATCAGTCCATCCCCTCCGTTATTGCCAGGACCACAGGCGATCCAAATAATTTTTGCATCTGGTGCAATCGCTAGGCAAAGTCTTGCTAAAGATAGGCCCGCAGACTCCATTAAACTTGGATTGTCTTTGGGTAATTTATCTAGTAGGGATTTTTCTAAAATCCTTATTTCTACAGTGCTGAGAATTGGCCATGGTTTGTTTGCTGTAATCCTAAGCATAGTATTTGGGGAAGTTATTGTTATTTCTTTTTAACTACTCGAGTCTGGAGATTCCAAACCCTACCAAATTGATACCAGGCAATTCATCGTTTATTAAATTAGCAAGTGCCCTAGCCGCTCCACAACTTAGAGTCCACCCACCAGCACCGTGACCTACGTTTAGCCAAACCCCAGGTACTTTACTGCTCCCTATGATGGGAACCCCTTCAGGTAGGCTAGCTCTAGCCCCGCACCACTCTTGAACGCTCTCTGAGGTTCTTGCACCACCAGGAAACCAGTCATTCAATACCTTGTAGAGTGAGTTAAATGCCCCCTTGATAGGAGTTTTTATTGATCCCCCTAATTGAGAAATGCCTGAGACTCTAATCCTTTGCCCCATTTTTGATATCGTTACTTTGTACTTATCATCCATCACTGCGCTTTGCGGTGCATCAAAAGGCTCTCGGATGGAAGCTGAGAGGGTGTAACCATAGACGGGAAGTAAGGGAATCTTGATGCCAAGAGTTGAAATCAATTCTGCACTGTAGGTCCCTGCGCAAACAACAACTTCATTAAATTGCATTGAGCTATCTTGGGTTTCAATCAGTGTGGGTCGTTTGAGGGACAGGGGTTTTACTTTCGCGTTTAAAACAAATTGAACGCCTATGCGCTCACATTCATCCTTTAATTGAAGGGCATATTGCCTGCAATTGGCAACTCCGTCCTCCGAAAAGTAAAGCGCCCCCGCCAACGGGGTCTCTGTATTTAATGCCGGTTCGATTGCCCGTGCTTGCTCAACAGAGATTTCGGAAAAGGGAATGCCCATCTCTTTGTATATTTGCAAATTGGTTTGATAACTCTTTAGTTGCTCACTGCTTCGAAAAAGTACCATGAAACCATGCGTGCTTTCATAATCAAGATTTAGTCGTTTAGTAGTATCTTTTAGTACTTCTTGGCTAAATGTCGCCAAGCCGTGCAGTTGGCTTCTATGGGATAGATAGCTATCCATCTTGCACGAAGCTCGCCACTTTGATATCCAGGCGATCTCTTTTTTGCCAATTCCCCCGAATCTTATAGGGGAGTGTTCAGCAAATAGTTGGTTAAGAAATACCCTTGGGAGCCCAGGCGCTGTCCAAGGCGAAATAAAGCTTGGACTGAAAATGGATCCATTTGCAAAACTTGCCTCCTCTGCGCATGCACTATTTTGGTCAAAAATGGTGACACTATGCCCCTTAGAGGCTAGCTCATAAGCTGTTGTAATTCCAACAATGCCTGCTCCAATAACTGCAATTTTCTTCATGTCTTTAGGCCAGTCACGAGTGGGGAGTAAATGTGGGTTGATGAATTAGCTTGCATATGTTATAATTTCGAGGCTCAATATTACGGATAAGGGTGCTTCACTTTTATCCATTATTATTGAATCAATCGCGAACCAATCCTTACAAGGTGTCAATGATGTTAGATTTTTGATCTTAACTGATTTGATGATGGATTGGATTTTAGAAACAACCTTTAAAGAGAATAATTATGTCAGTAACTATGCGTGAAATGTTAGAAGCGGGTGTCCACTTTGGTCACCAAACACGTTTCTGGAATCCCAAGATGGCCCCCTATATCTTTGGCCATCGTAACAAAATTCATATTGTTAACTTAGAAAAAACATTGCCCTTGTTCCAAGAGGCAATTAAGTTTGCTAAACAATTGTCCGCAAACCGCGGAACCATCTTGATGGTTGGTACTAAGCGACAAGCCAGAGAATTAATTGCCACTGAAGCCAAGCGCGCAGGTGTACCTTTTGTTAACCAGCGCTGGCTCGGTGGTATGTTGACTAACTTCAAGACTGTCAAGACTTCAATCAAGCGTCTCAAAGAAATGAAGGCTCAACAAGAAGCCGGTTTAGATGCAATGTCGAAAAAAGAACAACTTACTTTCACACGTGAAATTGACAAGTTGGAAAAAGACATCGGCGGTATACAAGATATGGCTACTTTGCCAGATGCTATTTTTGTCATCGATGTGGGTTATCATAAAATCGCAATTGCAGAGGCTAAGAAGTTGGGTATTCCTTTGATTGGGGTCGTTGACACTAACCACTCACCCGAAGGAATTGACTACATTATTCCCGGCAATGATGACTCATCTAAAGCTGTCACACTTTACGCTCGTGGTATCGCAGATGCGATTTTGGAAGGCCGTGCGAACGCTGTTAACGATGTAGTTAAAGCGGTACAGGCCGAAGGTGAAGATGAATTCGTTGAGGTTGCAGGAGAAGACGCGACTGCAGCGTAACTTCCCAACGCTCACCCAAAGGGGCTTAAGGCCCCTTTTTTACAACTACTGAATTGAAAATGGAGAATTGAATATGGCTGCAATTACAGCGAGCATGGTCGCCGAGCTAAGAGGGAAAACTGATGCACCTATGATGGAGTGCAAAAAAGCATTGACCGAAGCCGATGGCGACATGGCCAAAGCTGAGGAGCTTTTAAGGGTTAAGTTGGGTAGTAAAGCTGGTAAGGCTGCTTCTCGCGTCACATCTGAGGGTGTAGTTGCTCAATTCATCGAAAATGATAAAGTGGGCGCTTTGATTGAAGTGAACTGTGAAACAGATTTCGTTACTAAAAACGATAGCTTTTTAGCTATTGCTAACGCAGCTGCGAAACTGGTTGCACTTCACAACCCCTCGAACGTTGAAGAATTGGGCGCATTGGCTTACGAACAAGACGGTTTTGGTCCTACGCTGGAAGATGTCCGTAAAGGGCTTATTGGCAAGATAGGCGAGAACATGAGTTTTCGTCGGTTCAAACGGTTTTCCAATGGTCATGCTTTAACTTCCTACCTTCACGGTACCAGAATTGGTGTAATGATCGAGTTCGAGGGTGCAGAGACTGCCGCCCGCGACACTGCAATGCATGTGGCTGCTATGAAGCCTGTTTCCTTAACAAGTGCTGACGTCCCTGAGGAGTTTATTGCTCGCGAAAGGTCAGTTGCGACTGCTAAAGCGGCTGAATCAGGCAAGCCAGCGGAAATTGCAGCTAAGATGATCGAAGGTTCAGTACAAAAATACCTCAAAGAGGTCTCATTGTTCGATCAACCTTTTGTTAAAAACGATAAACAGACGGTTGAACAAATGCTAAAGACTGCACAAACCAAAGTGCATTCATTCACACTTTATGTTGTGGGCGAAGGCATTGAGAAGAAGGTCGATGATTTTGCCGCTGAAGTGGCGGCCCAAGTCGCTGCCGCAAAGCAATCGGCTTAATATAAAAAGGAGACTTCGGTCTCCTTTTTTTTGAACAAAACATCCTCAAAACGTTAAACTTCATTCTCAGGAGAAAAATCCATGACCCAAAATCAAGCAACTCTAAAACCAGCTCACAAACGAATCTTATTAAAGCTCTCTGGAGAAGCGTTGATGGGGGATGATGCCTTTGGGATCAATCGTGACACTATAGTTCGCGTAGTTGATGAAGTTGCTGAAATTATCCATATGGGCGTTGAAGTTGCAGTTGTGATTGGAGGGGGTAATATTTTTAGAGGGGTCGCTGGGGGCTCGGTTGGCATGGACCGCGCAACTGCAGACTACATGGGAATGCTTGCAACTGTTATGAATGCACTTGCCTTGGCTGACACCATGAATAAAGCCGGTCTGACAGCTAGGGTCATGTCTGCAATTGGTATTGAGCAAGTTGTAGAGCCCTATGTGAGACCCAAGGCACTGCAGTACCTTGAGGAGGGTAAGGTTGTGATTTTTGCCGCTGGTACGGGTAACCCATTCTTCACTACAGACACCGCGGCAGCGCTTAGGGGGGCGGAGATAGGCGCTGAGATGGTCTTAAAAGCTACCAAAGTCGACGGTGTGTATACAGCCGATCCTAAAAAAGATCCCAAAGCGACCAGATACAACAATCTTACATTTGATGAAGCCATTAAAAACAATCTTGGCATTATGGATGCCACTGCATTTGCCCTTTGCCGTGATCAGCGCTTGCCAATTAAGGTGTTCTCAATCTTCAAGAGTGGCGCATTGAAGCGTGTTGTGATGGGTGAGGATGAGGGTACGTTGGTTCACGCTTAAGCCGATTGAAGGGAGTTCTTCTTAAAGCACTCTTTTCTTTAGGAATGGATCTAATCAGGAGATAATATGACCCTGAAGATTTGAGCTCTTGTTTAGGAGCTCCTGTTTATTTAATTCAAATAAAAAACCAGAATGATCATTTAGGTTGCTGGGACTAGGCCATTTAAGTAGGAGATGAGTATGACTATCGCAGAAATTAAGAGTACAACTGAGACGAAAATGAATCAATCCATTGAGGCTTTTCGTCAAAATTTAGCCAAAATCCGAACAGGTCGGGCTACTCCGACTTTACTTGACTCTGTTATGGTGGATTACTATGGGAATATGACCCCTCTCAATCAAGTGGCAAACGTTACTGTTCTTGACTCAAGAACATTGAGCGTTCAACCCTGGGAGAAGGGGATGGGCGCAAAGGTTGAGAAAGCAATTCGTGAAAGTGATTTGGGTTTAAATCCCGCTAGCATGGGGGAATTGATTCGTGTGCCTTTGCCTGCAATGTCGGAGGAAAGAAGACGCGAGATGACAAAGGTTGTTAAAAATGAAGGTGAAAATGCCAAGATCGCAATCCGAAACTTGCGCAGAGATGCCAATGAGAGCGTTAAAAAATTAGTAAAAGAAAAAGAAGCTTCAGAGGATGATCAAAAACGTGCTGAAGCCGAGATTCAAAAAATTACAGATAAACACATTCAAGATGTGGACAAAATGGTTGTGGCTAAAGACCAAGAGTTAATGGCCGTTTAATGATCCAATTTTGAAATCAAAAAAATACTTTTTTTCAAATTCATCAACCTTAATACTAGCTATTTTGTTTAGCACTTTCCCTTTAATCACCAATGCTTAAACAACGTGTAATCACTGCGCTTGCGTTGATGTGCGTATTGGTGCCAGCACTTCTCTTCAATAGCCAAGCGCCTATGGCAATCTTGTCTTTGACATTATGTGCTGTAGGAGCCTGGGAGTGGGGAAGACTTAATGGTCTAAGCTTTAGTGTTTCAAGTGTTTTGGGTGGTGTTTGTTCTCTCATGTGCGCAGGTTCTTGGTACTTTGAAATCCTCCTTATCCCTAACTATTATTTTTGGCTGATCTGTACCGGTCTTTGGGTATTGATAGCTAGTGCACTATTAAGACTCGGTCCTACCCGGTGGTTAAATATTTCCTTACCCCTAAGGTTAGTTGGAGGGGTATTGGCTTTGTACATAACTTGGCTTGCCATATACCAAGCAAAGGCAATGAGTATAAATTTTTTATTATCAATATTTGCCTTGGTTTGGATGGCAGATATTGGAGCCTACTTTTTTGGAAGAGCCTTTGGGCGCAGAAAACTTGCAGTTAATATCAGTCCAGGAAAAAGTTGGGAGGGAGTTTGGGGGGGAGTTATTGCAGTTATTTTGCTTTCGTGGGCATGGGTTTTGATTGATCAGTCTCGTTTAGGAAGCACTGATTTTTCTGAAATACCAAACAAAATAATGCTTGATCAGCTCAGTCTCTTTAGTTTGCTGGGGCGCAAAGGCCTTGTGATACAAATACTTGCATTGATTTTTATGGTTTCCATGAGTGTTGTTGGAGATTTACTTGAGTCACTAGTTAAAAGAAGTGTGGGTGCAAAAGATAGTAGCAAACTCTTGCCAGGACACGGCGGTGTTTTAGACCGAATTGATGCACTACTTCCAGCATTGCCAATTGCTATGTTTTGGAGTCTGATTTGAACTTTTCCCTACTTTTTGCAGGCTTAAATTTAAAAAAACTTAAAGATAAAAGTCAAATAATATCGTTCTCTGTTCTAGATTTAAACAATGTACTTGGCCGAGGTATTGTTTATTTTTGGAGGATTTCAAAGTGAGCCAAATTTATGGAGCAAAGAGTTCGACACTTCAAACCCTAACGGTTTTAGGTTCTACAGGATCGATTGGCAAAAGCACCTTAGAAGTAGTGGCTCGGCATCCCGACAAGATCAGAATTTTCGCGTTGACTGGCTTCAGCCAAGTTGATCTGCTATTTGAACAGTGCCTACGCTTTAAGCCGCAATATGCGCTTTTAGTTGATCCTGATTCTGCCAACACACTTCGCACTCGATTGCTACCCACAGGATTAGATGTGGAGGTATTAACAGGATCACAGGATTTGGATCTCTTGGCCTCTCACGACAGTGTTGACACCGTAATGGCATCTATAGTAGGTGCTGCAGGCCTATCTTCTTGCTTAGCAGCAGCTAGGGCCGGCAAGCGCCTTTTGCTTGCAAATAAGGAGGCTTTGGTTGTAGGGGGGGAATTATTCCTATCCCAAGTTAGGGCAGGGGGTGCAAAGCTGTTGCCTATCGATAGTGAACATTCTGCTATTTTTCAATCACTTCCTGAAGATCCCAGTACATGGAATGACAGAATTGAAAAAATTATCTTAACAGCTTCTGGAGGGCCCTTTAAAGCAAGAGACCCGCAAACTTTGCATTTAGTCACGCCTGAGGAGGCTTGTCGTCATCCCAATTGGGTTATGGGACAGAAAATATCGGTTGACTCTGCAACTATGATGAATAAATGTTTAGAGGTCATTGAGGCTCATTATCTATTTGGTGTGGATCCGTCAAAGATTGATGTATTGATTCATCCACAAAGCATTATCCACTCAATGGTTGAATATAAGGATATGTCAGTTGTGGCGCAATTAGGTACTCCCGATATGAAGGTTCCTATTGCTTATGGGTTGGGTTGGCCTGAGAGAATTGAGTCTGGTGCCAACAAACTCTCTTTCCAAAATACTCCTCCCATGACTTTTGAAGATTTTGAGTCAAACCGTCACCGAGAAAGGTTTCCTGGGCTTCTGCTTGCTTGGGAGGTACTGCGCTCGGCAAATGGGGCGCCCGGAGTTTTAAACGCTGCAAACGAAATTGCGGTTGAATCGTTTTTGAGTAAAAAAATTAAGTTCACCCAAATTCATGAAGTAAATTTAAGAACTCTTGATAAATATTTGCCCCGATCGGCTAAGTCCCTTGACGATCTTTTGGCCTTGGATTTGGGAGCTCGAGATGTAGCTCGACAAGTCGTAGAGGAGCTTTCTAGCTCTAAATGAAAAGATAAATGTTCACACTAATTTCTTTCATTGCTATGCTAAGTGTAATTGTGGTTGTCCATGAGTATGGACACTATAAGGTGGCTGTTCTTTGTGGGGTTAAAGTACTTAAATTCTCGGTCGGATTTGGGCGCCCAATCATTGGCTGGCAGTTGCATCCTTTTAGGTGGGTCAGTGCCAAAGAATTGAGAGATATTGAGGTAAGAAGTAAACTTGAAAATAGTAATGCCAATGCCAATGCCAACAGTTATGCTGATGCACCGGTCCTAAATGTTTCTCATATTGACTTACAGCAGACCCTCTTTTTAATCTCCTCCATTCCATTGGGCGGATATGTCAAAATGCTTGATGAACGGGAGGTGTCAGTCTCAACTGAGGAAATCGAAGGCTCGTTCAACTCAAAAACCTTGCTGGAAAGAGCCGCTATCGTTTTAGCTGGGCCAATGGCCAATCTAGTTCTTGCCGTCCTTTTGTATTCAATCCTGAACTGGGTAGGTCAAAATCAGGCCGCCCCCATCATCAGTTCCCCTCCTGTAGGTTCAATTATGGAGAAGGCGGGTTTTTTATCTGGGGACCTTATTACGAGTATTCGCTATCACCCCATTGAAAATAATAACGATCTATCTCAAATTCAAAACTCAGTTGAAATACCAGTCCGAACCTATGCTAATTTCAGGGAGGCCTTAATAGATGCTAAAAAGGGTTTTCAGTCTCAATTGAGTCAAACTCACATGGAGTCCAGCGATTTTTATTCAAATCCCCGTCCTGGGAAGCAAACACTTGAGGTTTCAGTGCTCAGGGGTGGGAGATTAACTCAATCAACTAAAATTGAAAAATTAGATGATAAATCAACACAGTCTGATACTGCTATCAAACTTAATTTAAATGATTGGATCCTTGATGAGCGCTTTGATGTGGAGCCTCAATCTATGGCGCGAGCATTTGAGACCTTAGGATTAACAGGGCCCTCTCGAGAGGCACTTATTAGCTCAGTAGTTCCGGGGGGCGTTGCTGAAAAGGCAGGCCTTATGGCGGGTGATTTAGTGCTGAGCATAAACAATGTTGATGTTTTAGATGCTCAACACTTCGTGCAATTGATAAGAAATAGCGGTCAAATTGCATATTCGGATGGTTCACTGACAGAACAAAACTCAGGTTTGTCGTACGTCAAGTCGCGCGAGATGACTCTGAGAGTTCAGCGCATCCCAGAACAAACTGAAAACCCTGATCCCAAAGGGAGAACTATTAACATAACTTTAAGCCCCAAAGTTATTCAAGATGGCGACAAAACCATAGGTCGGGTGGATGCCATAATAGGAGGGTCTGTACAAACGATATTCGTTAGATATGGGTTTTGGGAAGGACTTGCTTTGTCATGCCAAAAGACTTGGGATCTAGCAAGTATGTCATTGCGCTCTTTAGGTCAAATCTTGATTGGCCAATTATCAGTGCGTCAACTAAGTGGCCCATTAACTTTGGCGGAGTATGCTGGTAAAAGCGCTCAGGCGGGATGGGTTAACTTTGTAAGTTTTGTCGCTTTTGTAAGTGTCAGTGTAGGAGTCCTAAACTTGCTCCCAATTCCTGTTTTGGATGGTGGACAACTGATGTATTATCTTTGGGAGTGTGTGACTGGACGAGCACCCTCTGAGATTTGGCTTCAAAGGTTAATGCGCCTGGGACTGGCGACCTTGCTTTTGATGATGGGCGTCGCACTGATTAACGACGGATTGCGTCTTTTTGGCTAATAAAACAACATGATTTTTTTGCTTTTGGATTCAAACTTTTCATAGATTCTTTAAAAATATTGTCGGCCATTACATTTTCATGAAACAAAATTTACTTAC
Source organism: uncultured Burkholderiales bacterium (assembly GCA_903910745.1). GTDB lineage: Bacteria > Pseudomonadota > Gammaproteobacteria > Burkholderiales > Burkholderiaceae_C > Limnohabitans. The sequence goes on along the minus strand of CAIWAO010000106.1, from coordinate 9,727 downwards.
TACTTCGATCTTAAACAAACTTCTCAGTTTAGTTCTGCTAGGTCTTATGGTGTTCAATAGTGCTTGGGCGCTTGACACCTTTAAGATTGATGATATCCGTGTAGAAGGACTGCAACGCGTTGAGCCAGGAACTGTTTTTGCTACTGTGCCGTTCAAAGTAGGTGATAACTACACAGAAGAAAAAGGTACACAGGCGATTAGAAGTTTGTTTGCACTGGGGCTTTTTAAAGACGTCAGAATTGATATCAAGTCAAATGTGATCATTATTGCCATTGAAGAACGTCCTATCATTGCGAATTTGGACTTTGTTGGCGCAAAAGAATTTGATAAAGATGCCCTAAGAAAAGCTTTGAGAGAGGTTGGCTTGGCTGAGGGACGCCCCTTTGATAAATCACTTGCTGATAAGGCGGAGCAAGAACTTAAACGTCAATATATTAATAAAAGCCTTTACGGCGCAGAAGTCATCGCAACGATTACGCCTATCGAGCGTAATCGAGTAAATTTGACGTTTAGTGTGACTGAAGGTGATGTTGCAAAGATTAAGGAACTCCATATTGTTGGAGCGCAAACTTTCTCCGAATCTACACTTTTAAGTGAAATCGATTTAAGTACACCCACGTGGCTGAGTTGGTACACAAAATCCGATCGATATTCACAGTCAAAACTAAATGCTGATATTGAAGTATTGAAATCTTATTACCAATCCAGAGGTTTCCTAGAGTTCAAGATCAACTCGACTCAAGTAGCAATTTCTCCCAATAAACAAAAAATTAATATTACTTTAAACATCACTGAGGGAGACCGCTTTGTTGTCTCTGGAGTTCGTTTGGAGGGATATTATCTGGGAAGGGATGAGGAGTTTAAAGCCCTTATTGCGATTAAGCCAGGCGAGGCCTACAACATCAACCAGGTAACGCAGACAACTAAAGCTTTCACTGATTTTTACGGTAATTTTGGTTTTGCTTTCGCACGCGTTGAGCCAAAACCAGAAATTGATCGTGCAACAAATAGAGTGGTTATTGTTTTACAAGGCGACCCATCTAGACGCGTATACGTAAGAAAAATCAATATTTCAGGAAACGCAAAAACCAGAGATGAGATTGTTCGTCGTGAATTCAGGCAAATGGAGTCTGCTTGGTATGACGGTTACAGAATTAAGATGTCTAAAGACCGTCTAAAGCGGCTCGGATTTTTTAAGGAAGTTGAAGTAGACACTAAGGAAATTCCTGGTATTCCTGACCAGGTAGATTTAGCAGTCACTTTGACTGAGAAACCCACAGGGAGTTTGCAACTTGGTGCCGGTTACTCTAGTGCAGAAAAAGTATTTTTGACTTTCGGAATCCAACAAGACAATGTCTTTGGAACAGGTAACTACGTCGGAACGCAAGTCAGTACCAGTAAGTACAACCAAATTTTCCAAATAAACACAACCGATCCCTATGTGACAGATGACGGCGTGTCACGAAGCGTCAATTACTACCACCGCTCAAGTATCCCCTACGTTGACCAAGGTGGTAACTATAGGTTGGTTACAGACGGCGTAGGTCTTCGTTACGGGGTACCATTTGCTGAGCTAGACACCGTATTTATTGGAATTGCTGCCGAACAAACCCAAATCAAACCGGGAAGTAACATCCCTGCTGCATATTTAGACTTCGCCCAGCGATTTGGTTATACTACTCTGTCAATTCCAATGACAATCGGGTGGGCTAGAGACAGCAGGGACAACTTGTTAACTCCGACCTCTGGGCGTTTTTTCAGAATAAACAGTGAAATTGGAGAGCTTGGAGATACCAGGTACACCAGAACAGGCGGACAGTATCAAGAATACATTCCAATTTCCAAACAGTTCACTTTTGCATTCAATTCTGAATTAGATCTCGGATCAGGCTTAGAGGGCCGTCCTTACCCTGTATTTAAAAATTACAGCTCTGGTGGTTTAGGCTCAGTTAGGGGGTTCACCGCTGGAACACTTGGCCCCAGGGACGTTTCTGGCCTGACAGTAGGTGGACCTAAGAAATTCACCTTGAATACAGAGTTTTTGGCTCCTTTTCCAGGGGCGGGTAATGACAAATCACTTCGTTTGTACGCCTTCTTTGATATGGGTAACGTGTACGGTGAGAGTGAAAAAATGGACTTTGCCTTGCTTCGGTCCTCAGTTGGGGTAGGTTTGAGCTGGATTTCACCCATGGGACCCCTTCGATTCGCGCTTGCTAATCCAGAGAAATATTTTCCTGGAGATAGAATGCAGAAGGTACAATTTCAGATCGGAACTTCTTTTTGATGAACATGCTGACAACAAAACGTTTACTACTAACTCTTCTTGGATTGGCCGCAGCCTTCGCTGCGCTGGCTGATGATTTTCGTGTAGGTTATGTGAATACTGAGCGAATATTTCGCGAGGCCAATTCAGCCATAGCCGCTCAGGCCAAACTTCAGCAAGAGTTCTCTAAGAGAGAAAAAGAGTTAGTAGAGCTAGGAAATAATCTTAAAACGACTTCTGAGAAATTCGAGCGTGATGCCCCAACACTATCGGAATCACAAAGAGTAACTCGCCAAAGACAAATTGCCGATCAAGATCGCGAATTCCAAAGAAAAAGACGCGAGTTTCAAGAAGATTTGAATGCTCGCAAGAATGAGGAGTTCCAACAAGTTCTTGAGAAAGCTAATAAAGTCGTTCGCCAAGTCGCTGAAGCTGAAAAATATGACCTCATTCTTCAAGAGGCCGTTTATATAAGCCCAAAGCACGATATTACCGAAAAAGTAATAAAAGCGTTCAATGCTCAAACACCTGCATCACCGGGTGCACCGAGCTCCAAATAACACTGAGTCCCAAACTGCTCCTAAGGTAAACTTGATGCTTTACACAGTACGTCACTCGGGCTTTAATTCACGCCTTGAACTGTGTCGCTAACTTTAGGCCAAATTGTAGAAAAGCTTGGAGGGGAGCTAGTTGGCTCAAAAGAGCAAATCGTTAACGCTATTTCTCCTCTAAGTAGTGCAGCTGAGGATGAAATTAGCTTCTTAAGCAATCCCCTGTACGCTCATGAGTTGAACACCACAAAAGCAGGTTGTGTAATCCTGACTAAAGAGCAATTTGATCTTGCTAGATCCAAGGGTGAAAAACCTAATTTGTCCTTTATTCTCAGTGATAAACCTTATCTTTATTTTGCATATCTTACCCAGCTCTGGCGAACCCTAAACCCTATTCATTCGTCACCTGAATCTCTCATTCATCCAACAGCCGTAGTTGATCCAACTGCTATAGTGCAAAGCGGTGCCAGAGTGGGCCCCTACTGCGTTGTTGGTGCAGGGGCTGTTATCGGTGAGAGAACATGGCTTAAATCGACTGTTAACGTAGCTTACGGATGCAAAATTGGATCTGATTGCATACTGCATCCTGGTGTCGTGATCGGAGCAGATGGTTTTGGATTTGCGCCAAATCAGGGAACCTGGGTAAAGATTGAGCAACTTGGTGCTGTTGTCATCGGTAACCAAGTAGAAATTGGGGCAAACACATGTATTGACCGTGGTGCTTTAGGGGATACCGTTATATGCGACGGAGTTAAGCTCGATAATTTCATTCAAATAGCTCACAACGTTAAGATTGGTCCACATACTGCAATGGCCGCGTTTGTTGGTGTCTCTGGGAGCACGGTCATTGGGGCGCACTGTACTGTTGCAGGTGGAGTAGGATTTGTTGGTCATATTGAAATCGCTGATCGTGTGAACATAGGTCCCAAGGCCGTCATTACACGCTCTATTACTCAGGCAGGTAATTACGGAGGGTATTATCCCTTTGACAACGACTCCGCTTGGAGGAAGAATGCCGCAATTCTAAGACAGCTCAGCTCCTTAAGGGATAAGATCAAGAACTTAATGGGGGGCTCGATTAAGTGAGGTATTTATTAAGTGAGTTTTTTAGTTGGTTTGATTGTCAAAACTTAAAGATTTTGAAACGAATAAATCTCTAAGTCACTAATTGCCCCGTTAGGGTTCATAATTGGCTTGAGTGGATTGGATTGGTTGATATTTGTCAGACGTTTGTAAAAACTGTACCTGTTGGAATCCTATAACTTTACGTGAAGAAAATTAACATGAGCATGGACATTCATAAAATTTTAAAACTTCTACCCCACCGTTATCCAATTCTTTTGGTTGATAGGGTACTTGAAGTGGTTAAAGGCAAATCCATTAAGGCATTGAAAAATGTTTCTATCAATGAGCCTTATTTCAATGGACATTTCCCTCACCGCCCAGTGATGCCCGGCGTGCTAATGATTGAGTCCCTAGCTCAGGCTGCAGCGCTTCTTGCCTTTGAGAGTTTTGACATCAGTTCTCAAAGCAACAATGTGTTCTATTTCGCTGGCATTGACGGGGTAAGGTTCAAACGTCCCGTTGAACCTGGAGATCAATTGATACTTCAAATCGAGGTGTTGAGGATGAAGGCGGGTGTGATGAAATTTAAAGCCCAAGGTTTTGTTGCGGATGAGTTAGCAGTTGAGGCCGAGTTAATGTGTACGATGCGTACGATACAAGAATAAAGAAATCGTCAATAGCGCTAAAAGCTCTAGCCAATCATTAACACATTATTCAAATTTCAGCACTTACATCTTAACGATATGACTAGGATTCATCCCACAGCAATTATTGATAAAGGCGCCGAACTTCATGAGACCGTGGAAGTCGGAGCTTACTCAGTTATCGGACCGCATGTGCGCATCGACCGTGGGTCAAAGATTGGCGCGCATTGTGTAATAGAGGGACACACGAGCATTGGTGCTGATAACCATATATTTCAATTTAACTCACTTGGAGCTATTCCGCAAGATAAAAAGTATGCGGGCGAGCCGTGTGAATTAATCATTGGCGACAGAAACACCATTCGTGAATTCTGTACTTTTAATATCGGCACGATTGGGGATAAGGCCTGCACGCGTGTTGGCAATGATAATTGGATCATGGCGTATGTTCATTTAGCCCATGATTGCGAGATTGGAAACCACGCTATTTTTGCTAATAATTCCTCTTTGGCAGGACATGTCCAGGTGGGCGACTACGTTATCTTGGGGGGCTTCACAACTGTTCATCAATTTTGTCGTCTAGGTGCGCACTCTTTCACATCCATCAATGCGATGATCTGGGCTGATTTGCCACCATTTGTTATGTGTCAAGGACAGCCTGCCAAAGCCAGATCAATGAATTTTGAGGGACTAAAAAGGAGAGGTTTCTCCCCTGAGCGGATTAAAGTCATCAAAGAAATTTACAAATTACTTTACCGAGATAACCTAACCCTTGAACAGTCTAAAGTTGCTGTATCAGAACTTGAGAAATCCAATCCTCATTCAGCTATTGATATCCAGATGATGCTTGGATTTTTAAACGCACCAAGCGCAGATCGCGGTATAGTTCGTTGATTCACCAGCCTACTCTTACAAGTCACACTTTGCAGCATCAACTTGAAATCAAAAACCAGTCTGAAAATGATCCTTACCTTCGCCCTCGAATAGCATTGGTTGCGGGTGAGGCCTCTGGTGATTTGCTTGCCAGTTTGTTAATTAAAGGAATCTTATCTCGGTGGCCCCAGGCAGAGATTTACGGTATTGGCGGCACGCAAATGTGTAAATTGGGTTTTAAGGCCCTTTGGCCTTCCCATAAACTATCAGTCAGGGGCTACTTTGAAGTGCTGATGCATTACAGGGAAATCCTAGGAATAAGAAATCAGCTCAAGAAAGAGTTACTACAACGCCCACCTGATCTGTTTATAGGTGTTGATGCGCCTGACTTTAATTTGAACCTGGAGAGATCTCTTAAAGAGGCTTCAATCCCAACAATTCATTTTGTGTGTCCCTCGATATGGGCATGGCGGCCTAAAAGAGCAAATAAGTTAGGCCTGAGTGCTGATCATGTATTGTGTATTTTCCCATTCGAGCCGGCCATACTTGAAAAGTATGCCATCCCAGCGACTTATGTTGGCTACCCCCTAGCTCAAGAAGTACCGATTGAGGTGGACCAAGTCGGTGCAAGACAGCAGCTTGGTTTGTCAAGGGATGTAAGAGTTATTACACTTATGCCTGGGAGCAGAGCCTCTGAGGTCCAGCAAATGACGGAGCGTTTTTTGCGCGCTGCGCTGATCATGCAAGAGTCTGATCCCAAATTACACTTTCTGTTGCCCGTGGTTCCCCATTTGATAGACTGGGTAGAAAGACTATGCTCAAAAATAAAAGTTCCTAATTTAAGGGTACTTCACGCTAACTCACACGCCGCCTTAGCTGCATGTGACGTAGTTTTGGTAGCGAGTGGAACCGCAACCCTAGAGGCTGCACTTTTCAAACGGCCCATGGTAATTGGATACCATGTGAATTGGTTAAGCTATTTCCTCATTTGGCCCCAAAGATTATTGCCTTGGATTGGTTTGCCCAACATATTACTAAACAAGGAAGTAGTTCCAGAGTTGCTACAAACCAAAGCAACCCCGTCTTTACTGGCAAAAGAGGTAATGAAATGGTTAAATTCACCCCAAGAGGTGATTGAATTAAAGGCAATCTTTAATGCTCTACATATAGATCTTTTAAAGGATACGCCCACCCTGGCAGGCAAAGTCATTGAGAGAATTCTCAACCGTGAACGATCCTAAGATACTTGAAACTCTTGGGTTCGATCCTAGTGAGATGGCAGCGGGGGTGGACGAAGCTGGACGAGGCCCCTTAGCCGGTCCGGTCATGGCAGCTTCGGTCATTTTGGATCCAAAGCGACCCATCAAGGGATTGGCAGATTCCAAGAAATTAAGTGAGAAAAAACGCGAGCACCTTTACTCCCAGATTATTGAAAAAGCCGTCTCTTACTGCGTTGCTCAGGCAAGCATTGAGGAAATCGATGAGCTCAACATATTGCATGCAACTATGCTTGCCATGCAAAGGGCCGTTGATGGTATGTCAGTTGTACCAACGCGAGTTTGGGTTGACGGGAACCGCGTACCCAAATTAAAAGTTCCGGCTGTGGCAGTGATAAAGGGGGATTCATTGATTGACTGCATCTCTGCTGCATCCATATTGGCAAAGGTTAGTCGCGACAAGTGGTGTATCGAAATTGATCAGGTTTATCCAACTTATGGATTCGCAGTCCACAAGGGGTACGGTACAGCATTACATATGAAAGCATTACAAGAGCACGGCGCAACCCCTTTTCACAGGCGTTCTTTTGCCCCAGTTGCTAAGGTCTTAAAACAAATTTAAGCCTAATTTAAATCCTTTTTTGTTGCATTACTAAACTTATTTTTTGAGTATTTTAGTACTAACTAAGTCTGGGTTTTCTAAAGTTCTAACTCTTCAAGTCGATTTGATTTGCTGTGGTAATTGATACGCCGATGTATTGATTTTGATGAAACTATTTAAAAAGTGAGAATTTCGATGAAAAAGCTATTCCTTTTAATTGCACTGTCAACTGCATTTGGAGCATTTGCTCACGAGGCTGCTGCGTCTCATGATGGGGGCACTGAGTCTGGAAAGGGACCCATTGAGTATGAGCGCGAGTCAACCTTTCAATTGGGATTAGACGGTGGATATGACTCTTATTCAAAGAAAAATCTTATCGCTGTTTCAGCGGCTGTGCCCCTAGGCGATTCTGGATTTAAGATTGTTGTTGAATATGCAGCAGGCAGACAAGGCGACGTGGGATCCAATGTGTCCATACTAAAGGGGGTTAAGGAGATTTATTCCTACTCACGCTTTGAAGTTGGAGCGGTTTTGGGATTAGCTCACTCCGTTGAGGCTGAAGTCACAGGAAATGGTTGGGTCGCAGGAGCTGAGGTTTCCTACGACATCTCCAAGCAGTACTCTTGGAAAGTAGAGGCAACTCGCTTTACTGGAACAGGTGTCTTAAGTGATGAGCGCTCTAACGTAGTTCAATCAGGTTTGATTGTTAAGTTCTAAGCACTCCTCTTTTCACTGTCTCTAGCACTGATTGATCTGTCAAAGATCAATCAGCTTTTTCTGAATTATTAAGATTCATAACATTTCAAAAAACTGCAACATTCTTAATCAGCAAAATTACTTGGCAATAGATCTTTGTTAAGAGATAATCTATTTGAATTTTTGATCTATCAATTCAATTTTCATCAGCGACCTCAAACCAACTCATTTGTTTCTTTATGAGTCACCTGGACTGGCAATCATCGGACGGCATAACCCTTAAATCATTACGCCAATCGGCTGGAATGAGTGTCCCCGTTTTAGCTAAAAAGGCTTCCTTGTCAACTGAGCAACTCATGCAACTTGAGGAGGGGGGGAGTCATCTATTTTATTCTCAGGCTATAAAGTTACGTTCAGGACAAAGGGTGTTGGCCATACTGGGGTTTGAATTTACTGAGCCACCGGCTATCAAGGACGTCCCATTGTCACTTGTGGATTCAAAAAGAATAATCCCCGTGGATCAATCCATTGTGAGTCTAGACAATCGCTTTCGAAATCGTTTTCTCTCAATGATCAGAATGAGATTTTTTAAAGATTTTCTTAAAAAACCACATGTCGAGAATTCGGATCCAGCAGATTCGCTCCTTTTGACCCCCAACTCCAGTCCTCATAACTATTTGAGCCGTATTTGGCGAAGTACTGCTATTTGGAGTTGCATGGGCACTGCTGCATTGGCAATCATTATTTATGATTTTTACACACTGCATTTCATAGTGAGGTTTTGAAAGTAGATAGAAAAATAGTCGATATATCTCATTGTCGTTGTAGCAATTAGCGCCTATATATAATCTGGCCATGCACAATGAAGCCATAAGAAATTTAAAAAATCTTGAGATTATTCAATCTAAAGATAATCCATTGATCAAAAAATTAAAAGGCATACAAGGTGAGGTTCGAGCTTATCAAACGACTGGTGAGTTGTGGCTTGAGGGCGAACATCTATGTGCAGCAGCGTTCGATAAAGGTTTAGAGTTAAACCACTTAATTTGTTCAGATGCTCATTACGGGGAATTGATTCAAAAATTCTCTAATTGGTTTGAAAGTGCAAAAAAAGTAAGTTTGATTCAAGATGCACTCCTTAAGAGTCTAAGCACTTTGCCTTCGCCTGGATCAATCGGTTTTTTAGTCCAGACTCCAACTCCCCTAGGTTTGGATCCACTCCTTGCCACTGTGGTGCTGGATAGGGTGCAAGATGCCGGCAATGTGGGCTCAGTGCTGAGGAGCGCTGCAGCTTTTGGATTTAGACAAGTTATAGCTCTTCAGGGCACTGCAGGTTTGTGGTCCAACAAAGTCGTTCGCTCAGCAATGGGTGCCCACTTTAGTCTAAGACTGGTTGAATCCTCATCAATTGATGTAATCAAGGAGCTCAAAGTTCCACTTCTATGTACGAGTTCACATTTGGGAGAATATTTGCACCAATTACAGCAAAATATGGGGATACCTTACCCATGTGCCTGGATATTTGGCCATGAGGGTCAGGGTGTGCGTCAAGAATTGATGGAGCTAGCAAGCATGAAAGTGCGTATTGCACAACCAGGAGGAGAGGAGTCTCTTAATATCGCAGCAGCAAGTGCAGTTTGTTTGTATGCCTCCTCTAACTATGAAGTCTCCCACCGCTAAGCCAGAGCTATAGCGGGGGTTTCTTGGGTCAAAGACCAGAGCGCCGGGGTGTTACCACCCAAACGACTTACCTCAGTCTCACCAAGCGTAGGGCACATTGCTGCACCCGGTTTGGAGCCTTCCGCCCCTACCTTATT
>CAIWAO010000105.1 GCA_903910745.1 uncultured Burkholderiales bacterium | reverse complement strand
GATTAACCCAAAATACATAACCAAAATACATAACCAAAATACATAACCCAACATACTTGAAAAAAGTAATGGGCGTGCATTAAGAACACAGACTGCCACGACTAAGCAGTTGTGTTTTTAGATGTGTACTCTTTTTGTGCGTATATTAAAAGTGCTATCAGTAAAAAAGCACTTAGAAGAAGGGCTGCGCTGGCGGTGATCCAAAACGCTGTGGGACTTTGCAGTGCGTGGATTGAACCGACTCCGTTATAAGCCAAGGAAAAGCCTCCAAAGAGTCCTATACCCCAAAGCATCACACTGTAAATTAGTAGTGGCTTTAGCGTGATTTTATAGCAGCGCAAAATAAAGAAACAAAGAACCTGCAATGAGTCCCCAATATGGAATAGGCAAAGCCATGCAAGCATACCTGCGGTTAGGGCTGCCACCTCTGCGTTAGGGGCATACAAGATCGAAATGGGATGTCTAAAAATGGCCAGTAAAGAGATACTGATAAAAGCCATAGCTAAAACATTTTGAAATCCAATTTTGACAGCCTTATTAGAGAGCTCTCTTTTTCCGGCCCCGATCCAGTAACTTACCCTTGCGCTGGTAGCAATCGAAAGAGACAGAGGAACCATATACATGAGGGCGGCAAAGTTGGCAACAATTTGGTGACTCGCAGAAGCTAAAGTTCCAAGCCTTGCAATAAAAAATGCCATTAAAGTAAACGACGTAACTTCAACCGTAATGCTAAGTGCGTTGGGGATACCTAGCTTAGCAAGTAAGAAAATCTCCCTCCAATCAATCCACTCCATTTTTGCCCAAATTTTGTAGGGGTGATAAAGGCTTTGGGTTTTTAGTAAATAAAGCCCTAGCGCCATCATCAAATAGTTAACGATCAAGGTTGAAAATGCGCATCCCAATAATCCGTAGCCATAAAAATCCCCAATACCAAAAGTCAAGATGACGGAGAGTGGGATTTTCACGCACAGTGAAGCAATTTGAACCCAAGTTACAAGTTGTGGTTTACCCAGACTTTGGTTTAATGTGCTGAACATGCGAAAAAACAGGGCAGGGGGCAAAGCGATAGCGAGTATGCCTAAATAGTTTTGCGCTTCAAGCCTCAAAGCTTCAGGTACTTGTGTTTGCTCGAAAATAAAGTGTGGCGTGAGTAATGCAATCATGCCAATCAAACTTGTGATCAAGCATAAATAGATCGATTGTCTAAACGTAACGCCAACTGCTCGCGCCTTACCCGCTCCCCTTAATTCGGCCAGCGCTGGCAATAGGGCCTGCAAAACACCCATCAATGCAACGTAGACGGTGATGTAAAAGGCAGAGCCAATTGAGAGCGTTGCAAGTGCGTGTTCACTGAAACGACCTGCAACGATGGTGTCTGTAATACCAAAGCTCATCACCGCAATCTGACCTACCCAAACCGTTAAAGCGTGATTAAAAATCAGTTTCCTCTCAGACAGTGACTCACCCGTGGTGTCTGTCGATATCTTTGGATGACTAGGAGTTGAGGTTTGACTCATTGCAAATGTTTGAAGATAACTACATCCTCATCCGGATCAGACGGTTTTCTGATTGCTTTATAAAGCGCCCAATTACCTGACTGATGTTGGTTAAGGATTTTTTGAGCTTCCTGCTTGTGCTCGCCGTTAACTAGAATCCATTTACATTGTGGATCTGATGAAGTCGTTTTTTCATGTACCTGATCTAACAAGGCATTCAATACTCGATCGCTTTTGCGAAAATCTACTAAGTTCAGATTTTCATGATATTGAAGGGCAATAATCTCAGCTCTGTTGAGATTCCAAGCATATGCACATCCGTTAGAGCCTATATTTTCTTTAACCAATCTGGCAAGTTCAACATAACCTCGCCCGTAATCAACGGGGGGGAGCCACAAACTCATGACCAGTAACCAGCATAGGGAGGCACCTCCTGCGGGAAGGATGAGGGACTTCCAAAGAGCGGCAGGGTTACGTCCAATTCTCCAGTGAACAATAAAGATCCAACCCAAAGTCGCAAGGATCGCAATAATGAAAGATGACAAGTAAAAGTGGGAAACAAATCCCGGTACAAGTCTTGCAACATTCTTAGCGGGTTGGGTTGGCCAGCCCGTTTGATATGCAATCCAAATTACCCATATGACGAACGCACAACCACTAAAGAGCAGCAGTGTGAACCAATCGATTAATGCCTTTACACTTCGCTTAAGGGTTGGGAGGGAGAACGCAGCTAATGCAGCCATGGGTGGCATTGCAAGTAGCAATGTTCTTTCTTGAGAGTGGGTTATAAAAGCCGCGGTAGTGATCACTATGCTGTGCAAAAGCGGGATGATGAGGTGGCGACTCCAGTGTTTGCTTGCCCATTGATTGCGCCAACGCCAAAGGGTCAAAATCATTAGGGGCCATACGGGCCAAAAAAACCAAAGCCAAAGTTTGCCAATGCTTGGTAGCTCGCTCAAAATGAGTGACAGTGGGAGCACTCTCCATTGCCAAAGATGAAGAAGGTGGGCCATGACGCCAACCCCTAGGCACAGTATGAGTAACATAAAGCTATGCTGCTTGCTGCTGTTGGAGTCTTTATCGAGCACGCAAACCAATGCACCACTGAGTCCCAAAATAACGCTCAGGGTAGGGGCTCCCATCAACGAGAGACCAAATAAACCAAACGCAAGTACCAGTTGAGATTGATAGGGCTTAAAAGCCATCATCGAAAAGCCAAGCATCACTACACTTGACAAGGCCAATTGGCCAACGGTTGGCGTAGTCTCGTGTCCTAGTTGTGCCAGTCCCAATGTAGCGATTAGGGCAAGAGCACTCGAATCTGCGAGGGCGAGTGCATAGTCTTTCGGATCTGCTTGACCACCAAAAGCAAATTCAACGGGCTTGGCCTGAGGACTTAGGGCAAGAAAATAAACGCTGCTCCAAGTGCAAACCACCGTCAGACCACCTAGAGCTATAAAGAGAGTTCGGGCAGCCGAGTCAGCAGTGAGCAAATGAAGTTGATTGGTGAAAACCTCAATACACCAGGCCCCAAGTCCGTACACCAAGCCGCCGTCAATCTCAGGAGGTAATCCCATGATGGACGGGTGTAAAAACGGCCATAACCATGGACTTACCCCAGAGTGGGTAAGCTCTAGCATGTAACCAAAAGCGATGATGTCTGCAGCCTTCCAAGGGGTTCTACCCACCAGTCCCGCAACCACATAAATCAAGCAAAGCGAACACAGAGCCCAAAGTGGAAATCTTCTGACTGCATGTTGAGGGACGATGGAAGGGGTAGGCGAATTCACTGCGGTCTATGATTGAAGTGTTTTAGTGGAGTTACTGAGTTGCTAAAGATATTGTTAGAGAAAAAAAAGGCAGCAACGGTCTCCCGTGCTGCCTTATTGATACTGTAAGGTTTATTTTGCAGCAGTTTTACCGTATTTGTTACGGAAGCGCTCAACACGTCCACCCATTGTGTCCACAGATTTTTGTGTGCCTGTGTAAAAGGGGTGTGATTCACTTGATGTGTCAAGTTTGAACAATGGTAATTCACGTCCATCGTCCATTTTGATTGTTTCTTTTGCACTCAAGCAAGAGCGAGTAACAAATTTAAATCCATTTGATAAGTCCACGAAACAAACTTCGCGGTACTCTGGATGAATTCCTTCTTTCATTTTTATTCCTTAAAATTCAATTGCGATAGCCACTTTGGACCATTCCAACGCACTTTTCGCTAAACATAACATTATGCCATACGTGACTACAGTGATGTAGTATTTTGGTATTAATTAACCGCCTCTGCGCATTAAATCAAAGAAGTCAACGTTGGTTTTTGTTGACTTCATGTTCTTGAGCATAAGTTCCATGGATTCAATTTCATCCATGTTGTATATGAGCTGTCTAAGAATACGCGTTTTTTGCAAGATCTCAGGAGCGAATAACAATTCTTCGCGTCTAGTGCCGCTACGGTTAAGTTGAATAGCAGGGAAGACACGCTTTTCATAAAGACGCCTGTCTAGATGAATCTCGCAATTACCGGTCCCTTTGAACTCCTCAAAGATGACCTCATCCATGCGACTTCCTGTCTCAACCAAGGCAGTTGCAATGATGGTGAGGGAGCCGCCTTCCTCAACTTTGCGAGCAGCTCCAAAAAATCGTTTAGGCCTTTGTAGTGCATTGGCATCAACACCGCCTGTTAAAACCTTGCCTGAACTAGGAACAACGTTGTTGTAAGCGCGTGCTAAACGGGTGATAGAGTCCAGCAAAATCACAACATCTTTTTTAAGCTCAACCAAACGCTTTGCCCGCTCGATGACCATCTCGGCCACGTGGACATGGCGTGCAGCAGCCTCATCAAAGGTTGAGGCAATAACTTCCCCTTTGACGCTACGCTGCATCTCAGTAACCTCTTCAGGACGCTCATCAACCAGGAGCACCATCATGTGAGAATCAGGATAGTTTGCAGTGATGGCATGTGCAATGTGTTGCATCATCACCGTTTTACCGCTCTTTGGAGGGGCAACTAATAGAGCACGTTGGCCCTTGCCAATAGGAGCAATGATATCGATGATACGCCCAGTTATATTTTCATCACCTTTTATATCTCGCTCAAGACGCATATGCTCTTTGGGGAACAACGGCGTTAAATTCTCAAACATTACCTTGTGCTTGTTGTTCTCTGGCAAATCGCCGTTGACTTTGTCAAGCTTAGTTAATGCAAAGTATCTCTCTCCCTCCTTAGGGATACGAACTTCGCCTTCCACCATGTCGCCTGTATGCAGATTAAAGCGGCGAACTTGACTTGGGCTGATGTAAATATCATCCGTGCTTGCGGTGTAGCTCGTGTCTGGACTTCTTAAAAAGCCAAAACCATCGGGTAGTATTTCTAGCACTCCGTCAGCAAAAACTTGTTCACCTGCGCGAGCTCTCTTTTTAATGATCGCAAACATTAATTCCTGTTTGCGCATGCGACCTGTGTTTTCTATTTCAAGATCGTCGGCTTGTTTGAGTACTTCAGACACATGAAGTGCCTTGAGTTCATTAAGATGCATGTATAGACTCCATTTGGGAGTTCAAGATATGAGAAGGGGGGAAATTAGTTGGACTGGATGGGCATATTGCCCAAAATCTTCAACTATTACTTTTGGCGATTTCAAGACTTGTTAAAAGTTTTTGTGCCTGACCGTATTATGACAGGAAAAAAGACCTGTGTTTAAACTGGGTCAAAAATGAAATTTGATGGGTGGATTCACAAATGCTCTTTTCTCAGGGGTAGATAAATCACAAGACTTCGTTGCTAAATGAAAAAGCAAACACCCGTAGCAGAGATTTTAGGGCGATACTGGTAAAAATTGGATATTAATCAAGCACTTAAGGGTCTACAGTTAAGTATCTAGTGAAGCACAAGGGTAGAGTAATTGTGCCTAGATACTTAACTTTTGTGCCGGTAGTTATGTTCTCAATCAAGCAATTTGTTGATCGATGAACTCAGTCAATTGAGATTTGCTGAGTGCGCCAACCTTAGTAGCAGCAAGTTGACCGTTCTTAAAAAGCATTAAAGTTGGAATACCTCGAATGCCAAACTTGCCAGGAATGTCGCGGTTTTCATCTACATTCATCTTTGCAATTTGTAGTTTACCTTCGTAAGTTCCAGCGATTTCATCCAAAATGGGAGCAATCATTTTGCAAGGACCGCACCACTCAGCCCAGTAATCAACTAAAACAGGGGCGCTAGATTGGATAACTTCCTTTTCAAATGTTGCGTCTGAAATGTGTTTGATTAAATCGCTTGCCATGGTCTTTCCTTTTTACAGATTAAATCTATCGTATATTTTATATTTTTTGTTTGGATTTGTCTCTACATTACAAATTCGCGTTGCAACAAGAAATAAATTTAGTTATTTTGCCTATTGTGACAGAAACAGATCGCAAACACTAAAGTGAAGGTCTTTTAGGTGAACTACACTGGTGGTATTGGGGATTTTTAGGATTTCTTGCAAGAGAAATCCACTTCGTTAAAAACCTTTGTTAAATTTTTCTGGAGTTCTTTCGCATGGCTTTTACAATCGACGTCATATCAGATGTAGTTTGCCCTTGGTGCTATATTGGAAAGAAAAAACTGCAATCTGCGATTGAAATATACAGGGCAAGCCACCCCGGTGAAGACCCGCCCCTAGTCCGGTGGCATGCATTTCAGCTCAACCCTGATCTTGATTCAAAAGGTATTGACCGTGCACAGTACGTTCAACAAAAATTTGGGGACAGAGCATCGACAATCTATGACCGTGTGAAAAATGTAGGCGTAGAGGTTGGTATCGACTTTGCATTTGACAAAATACAAAGACAGCCCAACACTCGAAAGGCGCACAGCCTCATTGCGGCTTGTGAGGAAACTCTCTTGCAAGAAAATATGGTTCAATCCCTGTTTGATGCTTACTTTATCAATAGCCTTGATTTAACAGACGATGCTGTTTTAAAAGCTATAGCTTTAGATGCAGGTTTGAGTGAAACAGCAACTGAGCTTGCACTTCACTCAGAGCAGGCCATTGTTGCCATCGAAGAGGCAGATCAAAATGCCAGAGACATGGGCGTGCAAGGAGTGCCGTTTTTTGTTTTCAACGGAAAAATTGCCGTCTCAGGTGCCCAATCTCCTGAGACGCTGGTGGATGCGATGAATGAAGCCAAGAAGGTAGTGAATGCATAAAGGTAATGAATGCATGAAGGTAATGAATTCATAAAGTCAATTGCGAAGAGTCAATTGCCAATCATTGAAATTAGTTTATCTTTTTAAGTTCATTTTTTAATTTAGTTTTTAAAGTTTTTTTGATTCTTTTTTCAAGTTATGTTTGCTCATCTTAGACTGCACTCTGAATATTCCATCATAGATGGATCAATTCGTATCGACCAACTGGTGCAGGCAGCTAAAAATGACAGTCAACCTGCTTTAGCCATCACGGACTTAAATAATCTTTTTGGGGCTATTAAGTTTTATAAAGAATGCAGGAGTGCCGGTGTCAAGCCCTTGATTGGAGCGGATATTAACGTTCAGCACGACCCCCTCAGACAGGATTTGAATACAAGGCTATTGGTTCTTGTTCAAAACCACCGCGGCTACTTAAATTTATGTCACCTGATTACGCAAGGCTGGACGGAGAACGTCCAGCGCACACAGGGCGTGATCAAACTGGATTGGCTTAAAGGTCATTCTGATGGATTAATTGCCTTATCTGGCGCTAGGACTGGGGCTCTAGGTCAGGCTCTTATGCACCAAGACAATTCAAGGGCAAGTGAAATTGCGCTTGATTTAGCGGCTATTTTTCCTCACCGCTTTTATATTGAGATCCAAAGATCGGGTAGAGCAGATGACGAAATGCTTGTGAGTGCAAGCGTGAATCTGGCATCTAAACTTAATCTACCCGTAGTTGCAACCCACCCGGTTCAATTTTTAAAAGAAGATGATTATGAAGCCCACGAGGCTCGAGTTTGTATTGCTGATGGGGAGATCCTTGGAAATTCAAGACGCGTAAGAAAATTCACCAAAGACCAATACTTTAAATCTAGCTTGCAAATGCAAGCTTTATTTGCAGACATTCCCTCGGCCTTAACCAACAGCTTAGAGATTGCGAAACGTTGTAATTTAACGCTCTCTTTAGGAAAGCCCCAATTACCGAATTATCCGACCCCATTGATAGGGGATAAACCTATGCCTATAGATGAATTCTTTAGGCAAGAGTCGCACGCAGGGCTAAAAGAGAGACTATTGCATTTGTATCCAAGCG
>CAIWAO010000104.1 GCA_903910745.1 uncultured Burkholderiales bacterium | reverse complement strand
TGCACTGTTGAACAAAACAAAATAAAGAGGCAACAAAAATGAAAAGTCTTAACCATCAGATCGCTCATGAAATTCTGCACTCTTATGAACACAACAAGGAAGCTGCACATCTTTATCAAACTGGATTTTTGAAAGCAGCCAATATCAAACTCCAACAATGCGAAATGCACATCCATAAAGCATTAGAGTTGATTGCTCAAGCGATGCAGGACCCAAATATAAGTCGTCCAATCATTACGGCAGAAAATTTAAGAAAGAAAAGCCCACGCAAAATTAGTGTGCTAACCGAGATGCAACCTGTGCTGATTTCTAGTGAGCCATGTGGAACGCAACTTTAAAAGCATCACAGAACCACCATACGTTCAGTTCACTAAATTCTTGATGTGTGAACTAGATCAAGAGGCTTTATTGAGGAAAAGGCATGCTCACATTCGTGTGAGCATAAGTGTGTCTTTAGAGGGAAGCAATCGAGTTTTACGTTGATTTTTTGGGCAAGAATCGTTGCTCACGTAGCGTGAGCATATGAAGTTTTGTAACTCAATTCAACCCGGTTTATCGCGATAAATAAATCAACAAGATTCAGTTTTGAAGAGACGAAAAAAATGCTTCCTAGGGAAGCATATGTCGAACTCTTAAAAAGTAAATTCTGAAAACAACCTAACTTGTTGATTGCTTTTAGATTTGGCAAAAATGGTGATCAAGCCATGTATCGAACTCTTGCTGAATCTAATTCCATAGATTCAGCAAAAAACCTCGGGAAACCCTCTAGAAGTAGGCATAAGCTTAGTCATCAAACTGCATAAAGTTTGAATTACGATTTGTACTCTATCAAACATAGGAATGTAGATCGTGAACAAAACAGAATTGGTCGAACACATCGCCAAACACTCAGATATCTCGAAAGCAGCTGCCACTCGTGCACTTGAATCAAACTTTGCTTTGGTACCAACATACAAAACTATAGATCCGCTTAAGGGAAAATAAATGTTTTGAATAGTAGAGTCTGCAGTTGACAAGATATCACCTACATTCAAGAGCATAATTTTTGCATGCCGCAATAGCAGCGCTTGATCAGCAATGTCAAGTTGCGAAATCAACCCTTGGTTAAAGTCTTCATGAGTTCCGATCAAATAATGAAGTTAGCAGAGACTGCCCAACTTCTTGTCAATTTGATTCGTTCCTACTTTGAATGACATCTTGCTTTGCAGTGTTGTCAAGGCTAACTTCTATGACGAGATTAATCTGTACGGTAACGAACAAAATATAAAGTTAGGCCGCAATTAAATCTGGCAACAATCGGTCATATTCTTTTTTTACCACTCCATAGCACTCGCATGCTCGGTGCTCCAGACCTGGACGATCTATTACTGTAATTCGACCACGAGAGTAACTAATAAGCCCTTCTTTTTGCAAGCTACAAGCTGCATTGGTTACAGACTCTCTTCGAACGCCCAACATATTAGCTATCAGTTCTTGCGTCATGACCAAATCCGTTCCAGTTAAGCGATCTAAGCTAAGCAGTAGCCAGCGACACAGTTGCTGATCTAAAGAATGATGTCGGTTGCAAACTGCTGTTTGCGTCATCTGTGTAATTAGCGCTTGCGTGAAACGAAGCAACAGATGAAGAACAATCATCGATGAGTTGAACTCTTCTTTTATGAACGAAGCGCGCAGGCGGTAAGCCTTACCTGCACTCTGGATAACAGCACGACTCGGAGTAGTTTCACCTCCCATAAACAAGGAAATGCCCACAACTCCTTCGAATCCTACGACTGCAATTTCAGCTGATGAGCCGTTCTCTAGTACAAAGAGCATCGAAACAATACAGTTTTCAGGAAAGTAAACATGGCTAATCTTGCATCCTGAATCGTAGAGCACACCCCCCAAAGGCATATCGACTAACTCAAGCTCTGACTGCCATCGCTGCAAAACGGATTCTGGAAGCACAGATAACAAGTGATTTTCAAAACGCTCGTTTAAATTTTCCATGGGCTTCTTTCATTGCTATGTCTGCAATGTAGGTCTTCGCCCTAAGTTCTTATGTTCGGTACCGAACATAAGATTAGGTGATCCTCAATCGTTTGATTTAGATCAATCTATAGTGATGACATTAGCCCACGCCTCTAGAATTATTTCGTAATGCTGACTGACTGTTGGGGCGACGGTTCTTTCTATCTGTTCGCTAACGTACAGACTAAATTATCACGTGTATTAAAAATCTTCACATCTATGTGCCTCATAGAATTTTTGAAAGACGACACAGCGTGCTATTGAAACTTGAAGAAGTGCCCCTCAGCAAGGCCGGGATTAGCTGCGCCAACTGCAAAACACGTAACTTTTGCCTGTCGCAAAACTTTAATGAGTACGAAATTGATCGTGTAAACAGTATTGTGCAAACACGTCGTACTATCAAAAAAGGAACTAAGCTGATTAAGACTGGCATGACCTTTCAGTCCATCTACGCTATTCGTACAGGCTACTTTAAAACATCTTTCAAAACAGAATCTGGTGAAACGCAATTATTAGGCTTTCAGATGACAGGGGACAGCCTGGGCATGGACGGCATAGCTACCCATAAACATTGGCTTTGTGAGTCTCGACAGCCTTTCCTACAGGGGCAGTCGTAGGGGTAGCCGCAAATGCGCTGACAGCCAAAACACCAGTAATAAGGGAAGCTACGATTCTTTTCATTTTTAGACCTTTCAGTTGTTGAACAAATTCTCCATTGAACTGGAGTACACCTAGAACGGCCTGAAATTGATCCAAGTTGACTGAAAAATACATTTCTTTATGTCAACCAATTGGCACCATTACCAGTTGATATCTCTTTTTTTGTGGCACGCAAGCGCCCGATCATGGAGTCGAACTTTGGCCCTCCTCTATTCGAGCACGAGCGAGGGAGTCGAACTTTTGGGATTTCAAAGTTCAGTGTCCGCTCATGGAGTCGA
>CAIWAO010000103.1 GCA_903910745.1 uncultured Burkholderiales bacterium | reverse complement strand
TGACGCTCCAAAGACCGTGTCCACTCAGTTTCAATCAAAGTAGTCCATTTAGCAGCAAAAAATCCCGCTGTGGCCAAACTCAACAACGCATCGGTCATAGCAACCGGATAGAGGACGCACGCATCCAGCAATGCTGTGTATCTGGCGTGGCCTGCCATTAATAATCCAATCCCAACTCATGTGCGTTTTCAGCCATACGATCTAAAGCGCTGGCCTGAGTGGTTCGCATTTTTTGAGCATAGGCCAATACATCTTCAAGCGCGATGCGCCGGTGTGACCCCACTTTTCTGTGAGGTAAACGGCCGGAGTCCATCTCCTTGATGACAAATGGACGAGAAACATTCAGAAGGTTGGCGGCTTCTACAGTGGTGAGCTCCTGCTCCGTCGGCATCAACACAATGGGTCGGCCCTCGCTCATTGCGCCCAGCAACTGGCCAATCAGCTTTAGGGCTGAAGGCGGCAACTCAACCGTCGGATGCTTCCCCGTGTCAGTGGTCAGAGTAATGACCGCTGCCCGGGAGTGGTCGAGCGAAGCCATGATGCAGCGCTGCGCGACACGCACCATCTCCTTGTCTTTGGCATTTAACGGTAGCGGTGCTACCTCGCGAATACGATCGACGGTACGCATGTTATGTCCTCTCTTGTCGTAAAAAAAGAAGCAAATTGGGCTTGCATTCTCATTTGTCAATGATACACCAAGTGCAATAAATGCAACAAGTGAATTAAGTGTTTTAGCCTTGTCTTTTTGAATGCGAGAAAAAGATCAAAGCTCCATGACATTGCGATGACTTTTGCCGCGTTGTGGTCTGCATGGTCGGTGTGTCGACAGCTTTGACAGACAAACTCGGATTGTGAAACTCGGTTGTCCTGGTAAACCTGAAAACGACCAGCGCACGGCGTACTAGGAATCGTTTTGCCGAACACATAACCAAGTTCTACAGCAAGCCCTTGTTTTGGCACCGCTGCGTTGGAAGGGGTACGGGCTTATGTAGACGCATAAGGGAGCGAAGAACAGGCCAGATAGTCCGCTGCAAGAGCCAAAACCACAGCCTGCGCTAGACCCACTAATGACGATTCGGCTCAAGCCTTAATGCCGCTAGGCAACCACCTCGCCCAACAGGGGGAATGCGCGAATTTATGTTCAATCATTTACTCTTCTATGATGGGTATTAATCAAGGATGAAGAGCGCGTTGGGGGGGTGAGAACTCGCTGAATTTTGAATTCAGTTTGTTTCCTCACTCTTAGTCGATGACTATTTTGTTGTCCTTGATGAGCTTGGCCCATCTGGCTCTATCTGTTATCACAAGCTCAGTAAATGCCTTAGCCGAGCCTCCGCCTGTCTCAGCTCCTTGCCTAGCCAGTTGTTCTCGAACTTCTTGGGATTTCAATGCAATATTAAGTTCACTGTTGAGTTTATCCGTGACGTTTTGGGGGAGGTTCTTCGGACCGTAAAGTCCCCACCAATTCTCGGAGACAAAATTTGACAGTCCGTAAGGTGCTCCGATTTCTGAGAGGGTTGGGACGCCTGGTAAAAGAGGAGACCTTTTTTTGCCCGTCACAGCGATGACGTTTAGTTTACCGTCCTCTACGTGCTGAACGCCTGAGACGATGCTGTCAAAAATCACTTGAATCTTGCCAGAGATTAAGTCGGGCATCGCAAGGCTTGAACCTTTGTAGGGTATATGAAGCATGTTGGTGCCGGCTTCAGCGTTAAAGGACTCACCCGTTAAGTGCATGATGGTTCCAGTCCCTGCAGATCCAAAATTTAAGGAGTCAGGATGAGCCTTGGCATAGACGATAAATTCCTTTAAATTCGTTACAGGAATTTGTTTGGTCACTAAAAATATATTGGGTGCCGTCGCCAAGTGAACAATAGGTGTGAAATCTGTATCGTAGTTAAAGGGGGTCTTTTTATTGAGTGCTGCACCGATCCCGTGAGTACTTGTTGTGGTGATCAAAAGCGTATATCCATCAGGAGAAGCCTTAGCAACAATATCGCACCCGATGTTGCCTCCAGCGCCAGGATGGTTTTCAACAACCACTGGTTGTCCAAGTTGGAGGGATAGTTTGCGAGCAATCGTTCTGGAAACGGTGTCAGAGGATCCCCCTGCAGGAAAAGGAACGATCAGTGTTATGGATTTGGTTGGATAGTTTGAGGTGCTTGGACTTTTGGCCTGAATTTGATTTTGGGTTTGATTTGATGCGGGTGACTGCGCAAAACTTGGGGCCGAATGCAATAACCCTACCAGACAAGTAAGTGCGAGGAGCCAGTTTAGGCTTAGCGTGATAACTTGAGATTGAGCCACGTGTTGGCAACTGCGTTTGAGCGATTGCCATGTTGAATTAAATAAGTCTGAAATGGGGGCGGTAGTAATGGAGTGAGTGCAGTATTTACGCAGACTACAAATTGAATTCATTTGGACGCTCATAATCTATGGAGGTTCTTGGCTAAAAGTGGGTTCTAAGGTCTACAAATCGATTAAAATGGCTGATTAACAATTTGAAATTGACGCTCTTCAATTGAGGAAAGGGTGCAGATTTTCAAGGTTGTTCATGGGTCGAGATTATTCCAAGGGCTTGAGTTGATTCTGACACAGGAGCAGATTTAACTCTATCCAAGGCTAGTATTTCGTTTTATTTTCGGTTATTTTGGCTATCTTTTTTATTGAGGGTTATTTTTCATGTCTCAAACGCTAGATTTATTAAAAATTGCACAAGAAGAACAAAACGGCGATCTCTTTAAAATGCTTGACGGCATTTACAAGCGCTCTTCTGTAAAGCCAGAGGGCTATCCAAATGCCATTATCTGGGAAGGTGGCAATGCCAAAGGTGGAGTAAAACCAGTTGCCCACGCGTTTACAGACATGTTTGCCTTAAACGGTACTTTAATGGCTCTAGACGTTTTGGGTCTGCCGTTTCTTGGCGTACCGATGATGGCGCAGTTTCGTCATGACACACACCTTGAGTCACTTGAGTGGTTCGGTAAGTTGGACTACATTGCATTAAAGTGGTCTACTGCGGGTGACTTCCTAGTAAACGACGGCGGTAAAAAAGTAGTTGTATTGGGTAAGTCTGCCAATGCACCTTTAAGAACAGCCGCAGGTGTCTTTTGTAACGTCCGCCCCTACGGCGGCATTACCAGTATTCGTTTTATGCCTGGGCTACCTTATTCTCAGGATAAGAAGAAATTTAATGTAAGCCCAGAGACTGGTATCGTCCACTCAGAGACCAATACGCCCGGTGTTCGTATGGCTTACGCTGCTCGTTTGTTCTTGAAAATGGTCAATGAAACAGGACAAATTGGTCGTGTTGCTACAAAGCCCACACAGGCACAAGAAGATGCGATTAACGCGGGAATCATGCGTTGGTTACTGAAGGGCACTAAATTCAAGCTTAAGCGTCAATACGCTGTTGACGCCTACGAGGAGCACAAGGCAAACGTAGATGCCATCGTAGCTCTATTGCCAAAAGACTTTAAGGACGGCATGGAGAATTGGGGCGGGGATATCTATGAGCATATCTCTGACACCAACTTTGGACTTTTGTTGCACGACATGATTCGTCAAAGACCTTGCATTATTTATGCAACTGACTTGGACGGAGACCGCTTGACTGATTTGATGGCCGATGCACCAGACGTTCTTAGAGACTGGGGTCAAATCATTTTGGACAAAGTTGGTGCCAAAGTAGATATGAAAAAATTGTGGACTGATATGGGCTTTACCATGACCAATGGTAAAGATATGACCAGCATCATGTACCGCGTTCACGGCGCACCTATTTACGAACAAACCCTTGGCTCTGCAGACACGATGCTGCTTCGCTTGTTGGACGGAGATGAGACCGTTGGTGGAGAGAAACAACCCTACGATCCACGTATTCACTTTGTCTTGATCAACGAAGCTTACAAGGCTGCCAACCCAGGTAATTCTGAGCTGGCTGCTTGGTTGGACGCGCAACTGGCTAAGTTTGATGAGATTTACAGTGTCAAGCGTCCTAAGTATATTGATGGCTATAAAGCACTAAAAGCAGCGATCAAGCCTTGGGGTGTTTGAACTTAATTTGGTTCACACATACTTTGAGTTGGTGAAAATCTAATCTTGATTTTTAAACTCATGTAAGTCATCTCAGCCAACTTGCTCTTTAGGGTAAGTTGGCTGATTTGCTTTGGCTTTTACTTTATCTCCAACGCTATCCCTTACTAAAACTGTAAGATGAATTCACACTTGGTTTTTTGTCCTCTATTTCATTGGTTTTAAGAACTTCCTGGGTCAGAGTTATGTCTTTGCTTTCAACCAAGGCCTTGCGTTGCCCTCATAGACAGAGGCGCCAAGTCTAAAGTGCTGGGCTTCCTGAAAAGTGTAGACAACGGGCACGTCTTCGTCGTACAAAGTCTCATCTTGAGGTAGTGGTCCGTTAAAGGCAACTTGAGAGTGCAGAGGACGTTTGAGGATCTCAGACAGCCTGTGGGAGGTGTTGATCAGTTTGTCTAGATTGATGGAGCATTCAATACCAAGAGTTTTAAGTAAATGAACAAAATCCTCTGTTGCAATCATTCCAGTAGCCTGCCCGTTACCGCAGTAAGGACAGCCACCTATACCGCCAATTGCAGTGTCTGCAATCAGTGTGTGTCTTGCGTCTAAAAGTTTCAGCACCTCATACATGGAGAGCATTGCGAGTCCTCTCGCATTGTGTAAGTGCACATGATATTCAGTGATGCTGGGGAACTCCTTAAGCAATGCTTCTACATCTTTGGCTATCTCGGTCGGTGTATTCCAAGCCATAGGGTCGGCAAAGTCCACTCTTTTAACTGTAATTCCAACGGCCTTCCATGCGCCGTATTGCTTACGCAGGGCTTGCATCCGGGTTTCATGCGAGATGTGTCCGCTCCAATTGGAGCCAAAACCTGCTGACAGTCCAATGGCGGCTTCAGTTTGACCATTTTTTACGGCCTTCTCGATGGGCAATTGCCATGTGTCTTCTTGGTCCTCTAAGGTTCTGTTGGTGTTGCGTTTAATAAAAACCCCGCAAAGGTGCAGGTGCGTCGCCGGGAGTGGCTCAACGCTCAATGGGGGGGAGTACTGAGCACGTTCTTGTCGACCCCGCTCATTCAGTGCAAGTGAGAAAAAAGAAACGCCAGGCACTGGTTTAATTTGTTTTACGAGCTCTAAAGTGTCACCCATTTGGGGACTCCATTTGGGGTTTACAAATGCACCAACCACCATCCTCTTGATGCCACTGTCTACCATTGCATTTAGGAGTTCAAGTTTTTCTTGAACTGTGACGCCCTCGCGCTCAATTTGAAGACCGTCTCTAAGAGTCTCATCCGTGATGAGGACTGTGGGATAGCTTTTGGACATAAATGACCTCTAATCAGCTCGTGGTTATAAAAAATGCTTACTTAAAACGTCATTCTACCCATGCTGTAAGAGGTCGTTTTCATGGTTTAAACGTTTGTTTAGTCTCGCCTTAGATTAAACTTAAGGTAAAGCCTAATGTCTTCGGCCGTAAATGAGAAAATGACTACAACGAAAACGATTACAAGGTAAGTAAAATCAAGCAAAGGTAAATGCTTTGTTCTGGAGTGATTCATATCGTTACTGCAAATATTAAAACTGAATTTTTAACAACTGAAATCAGTGATGAGGCTCAGTTGATTGATCAAGCCATTGCTCTTCATCAAGAGGGCCGCCTTGAGTTAGCGGCTGAGTTGTATCAAAAGGCGCTTAAGATCAATCCTGATAGTTATGACGCATTGAATTTTTTGGGTCTGATTGACTACCAAAAGGGTAAATGGGTGGAGTCAATTGAATGGTTTAAGCAGGCCATTCGAATTTTTCCTGCAAATCCAAGTTTCTATCTTAATATTGGAAACTCGCTAAAACAGCTTGGTAGAGCTGAGGATGCCAAAATTCTTTATGCCGAGGCAATCAAGCTAGACCCGAATTTGATAGATGCTTACCATTCATTAGCTGTTCTTCATCATTCTTCAAATGAGTTCCAACTGGCACTTGAGGTTTTAAAGAGTGCTACTGCGAAACTTAATGAATCAAACCCATCAATTTCAAACTTAGAGCGATTGATCTCTTTAAATATTTTTAAGAGTTCAGTGCAAAGGCACTTGAAATGTCCAGAGGAGGCACTTGAGACTCTAGAGGAAATAAAGGCAGTAAATTTCACAGAGACTATAGAGAGCATAAAGAGTATAAAAGCCTTAGACCCAGAGGGCCAACTCACTCTTGATCCAAGACTCATGGGGGATGTTTACCTAAATCTAGGCCTCACTTATGAAGACCTCAATGAATTGGACAACGCAATTGACTCCTACACAAAAGCAGCGCAGTGTTGTGAACGGTTCACCACAGCTCTTTTTAATAGAGGCAATGTCTATCAAAACTTAAACCGCTGGGATGACGCCCTAAGAGACTATGATCAAGTCCTGGTGTGGGAAGACGAGCATGTTGGGGCTTGGTTAAACCGCGGCTTGCTCCTTTACAAGCAAACCCACTTTCAGGGTGCCCTCGACAGCCTTAGGCGAGCCATAACCCTTGATCCAGAAAGTGCAGTTGCTTACTCCAACCTGGGAGTCGTTCAATTTGAATTGGGACAAATGCTAGATGCCCTCTTTTCTTTTGATAAAGCGACCCAGTATGACCCGCATTATGTTGAAGCTTTCTCAAACAAAGGCAACGTATTAAAGGAGTTGCGTCAATTTGATGCTGCCCTGGAGGCCTACGATAAAGCTATCTCATTAAATTTAAACTACTTTGAAGCCTTCACAAACCGAGGCGTTGTTTATTTTGAGCTTGAGAGGTTTGGGGATGCATTACTGGACTATGAGCGAGCCATTGAGTTAAATCCACTTTATGCAAGTGCACACTCTAACAAAGGCAACGTGCTTAAGGAAAGAGGGGACTTGGACGCAGCACTTGCCTCAATCTCAACAGCCATAGAGCTACAATTTAAACTCATAAAAGAGGGCGCTTTAGACCGTAGGGTTAAACCGCAAAAGCCTATGCAAGTCTCTCTTGCGTCCAAGGTTTTGTTGGAATTACATGCACTACTTGAACTTCATGAAATCCCTTTCTTTCTTGCCTACGGGACGTTGCTAGGTATATACAGAGACGGGGAGGTGTTGCCTCACGACAAAGATCTGGATGTAGGACTTGGCTGGAATTGTTCTAGAGAGAAATTGATTCAAGTGCTCTCAGGCTCTGGTAAGTACTGGATTGACCCGAAAAGTACCCAGTCGGGGCACGCAGGTGAGGGGGATGCAGTACTGGATGAGGTTTTAAATATCGGAGTGATTGAAAAGAGCTCTAGCATCAGTATTGATTTCTTTTTCTTTAAACCGCAGGGAGCGCACCTCCTCTCAGGATTTCATCACCTACCTTACCCACTTATGTGGCGTTTTACGCCCTTTGAACTAGCTCCAATCAACTATAAAGGGTTGCAGTTCAACACTCCAGGGGATCCTGAGGTGTACTTAAAAGATATTTACGGCCCCAATTGGCGAATACCGGATCCCTATTTTGACTCCTTGGTGTCTGGATACAACCTTGATCCACGTTCAAGGGGGGTATCGATGGTTTACGCTTATTCAAGACTCTTTGACCAAATGACCGAACAAAATTGGAAGAAAGCTTACGGTTATTGCAAACAGTTGGCCAGTTATGGACAATCTGAGCTTGTTGGTTCAATTGAGCGTTATTTGGCTCCTTTGGTACTTGAGGTGAAGTAAAAAGTCGTTACGTTAATTCATTTAGAAAAATTTTAAATATAAATAGATTTTTCCTCAGTAGTGTCCCAACGTTT
>CAIWAO010000102.1 GCA_903910745.1 uncultured Burkholderiales bacterium | reverse complement strand
CTTTCAACAACCCAAGGGAACCTAATGCAAAATGGTCGTCGTGAATTTATTAAAACTACGGGTTCTGCATTTGCTTTACCCGCATTCGCATCTATCGCTATGAGTGCTCAAAATGATCAAGCGCAGAGCATCTCCTCACAGGCTGCAGATCAATTACTCAAAGAAGCCGTCTCCAAGGGTGATGTGCCCGGAGTTGTTGGCGCAGTAACCACCTCAGCTCAAACAATCTATGAGGGTGCTTTCGGAGAGCGTGTTTTAGGTGGGGGAGTACCCATGACCATGGATACTGTGATGTGGCTGGCCTCTATGACCAAACCAATAGTTGGGGCGACAGCGATGCAACTAGTTGATCAAGGCTAGATGAGCCTTGATCAACCCGCGGCTAAGATCCTTCCTCAATTAGGTGAGGTAAAAGTATTAACAGGATGGGACGCCGGCGGGCAGCCCCTCCTTAGAGAGCCCAAATCACAGATCACGATCAGACATTTGCTAACCCACACTGCTGGTTTTACATATGACATATGGAACCCAGAGACTGCCCGGTTCCATAAAACGTTCAACGTGCCCCGTGCTGGGAGCGGCAAAAAGACAGGTTTAAATATCCCTCTCTCCTTTGATCCCGGGACTCAGTGGGAGTACGGTATCAACATGGACTGGATGGGACAGGTGATTGAGGCGGTCAGTGGGATGACCCTTGGAGCCTATATCAAAACCAACATCACTGATCCGCTTGGCATGTCGAGTACCTCTTTTAAGATCTCACCTGAGATGAGGACTCGTTTGGCTAAGGTACATCAACGCACTCCAGTGGGAACCTCGTTGACAGTGACTCAAAACGAGACAAATCAGAACCCAGAGTTTGAACCCGGAGGAGGCGGGCTTTACTCAACCGCGCAGGACTACTTAAAGTTCATGCGAATGATCCTCAGTAAAGGTCGAGGTAATGATCAACAACTCTTATTAGCCGGGTAACCTGTGCAGAAACCGGTGGGTCATTACATTTACACAGGACCAAAATACGGCAAAATACAGGTGCCGAAACAGACAGAATTAAGGGGCTAAAGTGGATCCATTAGAGGAGATCCTGGGTGGCTCCATTATGGCGATCCCTGACACGCGTTTGCCATCCATCTCCAAAAGCCCTTAATGCCTCCAAGATGTCTGCATCAAGCCGTATTTTCACAGCCGCTTTGGGGTGTACCTTCACACTGCCCACTGGACGTCCACGGCGAAACAGTTTGTCACCAACAAATAGAACCGCACGCTGGAGAAGCCCCTCTGTTAGCTCAGGAATTTCTGCAATGTCCCCTATTTTGGAGCAATTCTTGTTGGACCTGTAATACCCCAACCATTTGCTGATTAAAAGGTCTTAAATTGATCACTTATATCGAAAAAGTGATTCAACTCTTGGAGATAAGAAAATTGTAATTTCTTTATGTAAATCAGAGAGTTACTGAAATTTATCGCATTAACGTTTTTAGACGAGTGTATTTAAATTATTAAGACATTTTGAAAACCATCGATCCTGGTATATATTAATAGATTAAATAAACTTATCAAAATACTACACATGCGTAAAGCGATCTTATTCTTTTCAGTTACTGTGATTTTAATGGGCAATTGTTTTGCTGATCGTGATGACCGTTACCGAGAAATGGACAGGAGACCTCATCCCGATGCTCATTGGCATTCAAATGAAGGTTGGCTAGTTCCAGCACTGATAGGTGGGGCAATTGTTTACGGCGCCATGGAGGCATCTCAATCCGCACCGCCCGTTCAAGCCCAGACATATCCGCAAACTGTACCTCAGACAACTTACAACATTCAACCTGCTCAGCCACAACAGCCTCCTCTTGGATATCACTACGAACAAATGCTTGATCCGAACTGCAACTGTAGTAGAGTCTTTTTGGTTAGAAATTAAAACTCATGTCGCTCACAATTAAGAATAAGATAATCATTCTGGTTGTGACGTGTTTGGGATTTTGTCTTGCTGAATTTTTAATAATTCACAAATACTCACCCGTCCCAACGTCCAGTCGTGAGGTGGTACTCACAGAACTGTTACAACAAATTTCGCTAAAAGAAAGGGACGAACTGATCTCAGCCGAATCTTTTTGTTCAGCATGGGCTGGCGGGCGTCCAGTCGCTGAGTTGGATTGCCGATCAGGACGCGATTTAAAGCTGTTCTCAAACGCATCCCAAGGTAATGCAAAAGAAATTTTACAAATAACAGTTAATCAGATCAAAACTCGTCTAGACAGACTTGCAAGCATACGG
>CAIWAO010000101.1 GCA_903910745.1 uncultured Burkholderiales bacterium | reverse complement strand
GTGCCTGTGGATGCACGCATAAGCCATGGTGAGGCGCAAGCCATGTCCATGCAGCAGCAGACGAAGCAGGAATATTTGATTGCGAAATCAGATGCCCCGACTACAGCGCCGAAAGGCGTTTAGTCGCGGGTATTTCACATATGAGTCAAGTGCCGCTGTCTGAGTTCTTGAAGTTGGCATTCTTGCTTGCAAGTTTTGTACTTGCATCCAGCCCTGGACCAGGAGAGCTGTTTATCCTCGCTCGAACTATCAAATAACTCGGCGCAAGCTAATTGGTATATTTGGGTTTAAATTCTTTACGCGCAATCGGCTCATCTAGCTCATTTACTTCCCAAGAATCAGAGGACGGGAGTCCTTCAAGGGCACGGGTACACCTTGCTCAGATATTCAGAGATGGTTTTTGGGGAGCACTACTTAATCCGAAGACAACATTTTTTTCGCAGCCTTTTTGCCTCAGTTCCTTGAGTCGACGCCAACAACACTTGTCCAAAGTATCATCCTTGGCTTTTTGTTTGTCTTGATCGCTGTCTGCACTGACACTACTTACGTACTTCTCTGTGCAAAAATTTCACCGACCATGCGTCGCATGGGTAAAGGTGCATGCATAGGTAAAGGTGCATGCATGGGTAAAAGTGCATTAATGGGTCAATACCTAACAGCAACTATTTTTATTACGCACGGCGTTTTCACCGCTTTTAAAGATAACCCTCTCCTGAAGTATAGGGCTACTAAGGAGAAGTTAAATGTTCAGCATACAGCGAACCATCAACCGACGATGCCGTCACAAAACGGCCAACGATTGGACTTTACTTTGTTACGGTTGCAGCAATTTTTCTACCGTTAAAGTCTTGAACCGGTCTGGCATTTGCTTTAAAGGGGAATTTATTGATTTGTCCTTTTGATAAATCAACTGATGCCTTTAAAACATAGTTCATCACACCCTCTGTACAAGGGGGAGTACTAAGGGATCCCTCATAAGTGAAGTGACTGAGATCGGAGGGGAGGAGTGTTCCAGGATTGAAGACAACTTTAGGGGGTGCGAATTCTTGACCTTCTTTGTCTTTGGGGGGGAGATTGGTCCAGAGAAGTTTGATAGCTGGATTTTCTTTACCCTCATTGATCAAGACTGCCATTACAGCAAGCTTACCTTTCTTGTTTTTATGTAAAAGGTGTATAACCATAGCTGAGCTCTTACCATCCACCTCCTCTTCGCTTGGACGGTGGAAATGAACTTCAACTAAATCATAAAGATCCTTATTAACGAGCATCGTGCTACCAGGCTCGGGCAGGATTTTAATTGTGTGACCATTGTTGACCATTTTGAGTGCGCCTTCCTTGTAATCCACTGTCAAGGTTTCTTTGGCTTTCTCAAAAGGACCAATAATGTTCATCGGGGATTGCTTCTTGCCTTTTGCGCAAGTTGGGAAATTCTCCCCCCAATGCTCTGGACCTGCGTCTCCGTCGTATCCCCACTTAAAGTCGTTTTCACTTAGAGTTTTTTTTTGAGCCTCTTCAACTTCTTTTTGGGGGGGTGCATCTTTGTTGCAATCGGCTAAGACAGTTACTTTTTGACCTGCAGACATTAAACCGTTTTGGGCTGCACATACGGTCTGAAGTCTAGTGTTCCATTCAGCAAGTTCAAGTGTCTTTTGAAAAGCGCTGATTGTGCCGGGATCATCCACACCGTTGGTAAGCATACGAAGAGCACCCAGTCCCACTTGTCTGTCAGCGCCAATCGATTTTTCTTTTTTATAAAGTGCGTCCAAATCTGACAAAACAACACCATTTGCAAAAGCTGACTTAAGAGCGTTGAGTTGAATTTGGTCTTTCATCAAGGCCGCAATCTTTTCTTTATTTGCTTCTAGATCTTCTGTGGCCTTATCTAGTGCTTCTTTGGTCTGATCCAACTCCTCTGTAGACTGAGTCAAATCATCTGACATATGCTTTTTGCCAGAGTAATTGGTATAAGCAAAAGTCGCTACAGCCACCAAGACGACGGCGAGCAGGACTTCTAAGATGATGCGTAAATACTTTTTCATAGCAGTTCACATTCAGATAATGGATAAAGATGGGGCACACAACTCACACTTTCCTCAAAAAAAAGGAGGATGCAAATAGCGGCGTCCTAAGAGTATCGGCTCGATGAGTCTAAAGCTTTAATCGATAAAAACCAATACTTAAGATCTAATTATTCATTCAGTGACTTTCTGAGTCTACTTAGCAACTTGTAGCACCTCTGGTGTTGACATAAATTGCGTACAAAGAATGACTTGCCGCCATGAAGAGCCTGTTTCTCTTTGCCCCACCAAAACAAAGATTTGCGCAACGCTCTGGCAAATGGATATGCCCTATTGGGTCGCCGTTGGGTGCAAAAATACGCACCCCATCTAAATTCTCCCCCATTCCCCATCCTGCCCATAGGTTTCCGTCCTCGTCACATCGAAAACCGTCTGGACTCTCTCCCATTTGAGTGGTGAGGAAAACCCTATCATTGGATAAATTCCCTTCAGCGCTCACATCGAATACTCTGATTCGCCTTGGTGTTGCACCAGACTCAACAACATAAAGGAGTCGCTCATCGGGTGAAAAACATAAGCCGTTTGGACGCTCAACACTTGTACAGACCGCCTGGATTTTGCCACTGATAGGATCAACCCTGTAAATGTTCGTTGGTAACTCCTGCTCAGCGGGTGCGCCCTCATACCACCCAAGCAATCCAAAAGGTGGATCTGTAAACCAAATAGATCCATCAGACTTCACGACCACATCATTGGGCGAGTTAAGACGCTTGCCTTGGTAAGTGTCTGCGATCACTGTAATCGTTCCGTCGTATTCAGTTCGTGTAACGCGTCTCGCCGCGTGTTCACAAGAAATCAATCGCCCCTGCCTGTCTCTTGTATTACCATTGCTTATATTTGAATTGTTTCTATACACGCTAGCGGATTGAGAACTCTCATCCCACTTCATGATCCGCTCGTTTGGCAAGTCGCTCCAAAGGACGTACCTTCCATCGCCAAACCATACCGGCCCCTCGGACCACCTACAGCCCGTGAATAGTCGCTCAACTGAGGCATGAAAGAGTCGGTATTTTAAAAATCGATCATCTAAGATTTCAACAGATGGATCGGGATAGCGGGGACTTGGAGACCACATTGTTTCTTGCATATTGATTCAACTTTTAAAAAATGACCGCGAAATTAATTTGATGCAGATTAAATTAGTCCCGCACAAACAAAGTCACAAGGGGCTGATCTCCGACTTGGCAACTCCAGTGTCCATGTATTTTGGGATCAAAGATGGCACCACTTGGCAGTAGATCTGCAGAATAAAAATGCTCGCCAGGAGAGAAAGTTTTGCTTGTGCCGTCTTGCAAACCAATTTTCATTTGCCCACTCAAAATAAACACCCACTGAGCTACAGGAGTCACATGAAATTCGCTCTTAAAGCCAACTGGGCTTTCCCTTAATTGATAACCACCGCTTTGCATAAGAGATGAAAGCCTAGCTTTCTCTGTTCCCTGATCAAGCTCAATCTGCTCCTCAGCGAACTGTGCATATCCACTTGTGTTTGTAAAAAGCACTATTTTTTTGAACATCATTTTTTATTCCACACCATATTAATTTCGTATAAATCCAATATTACTACACTTAAAGAATGCAATCTATTACAATACACACTCCTTTAATTACAGCCCTTGGGTATAAGCCATGCAACGCTGCAACAATAGATTTGGTGATTCATTATGAGCCGCAAAGTTTTTATTAAAACCTTTGGCTGTCAAATGAATGAGTATGACTCTGACAAGATGGCCGATGTTTTGGCTGTAAGCGATGGTTATGAGACTACAACAGATGTCAACCAAGCAGATCTCATCTTATTTAACACTTGCTCAGTACGAGAAAAAGCACAAGAGAAGGTATTTTCTGATCTTGGACGAGTCAGACATTTAAAGAAGAAAGGCGTACAAATTGCTGTAGGTGGATGCGTTGCAAGCCAAGAAGGTGCAAGCATCATTCAACGCGCACCTTACGTTGATGTCGTCTTTGGTCCTCAAACACTTCACCGATTGCCTGAGTTGTTAAAAGCCAGATCTACTTCAAAAAAACCTCAAGTAGATATCAGTTTCCCAGAGATAGAAAAGTTTGATCACCTCCCCCCCGCCCAAACCAAAGGAGCTTCAGCCTTTGTAAGCATCATGGAGGGTTGCTCCAAGTACTGTAGCTATTGTGTTGTTCCATATACCAGGGGCGAGGAAGTAAATAGACCGTTAGATGATGTTTTGACTGAGATCGCCGGTCTAGTTTCCCAAGGTGTTAAAGAGATCAATCTGCTCGGTCAAAATGTGAATGCCTACAGAGGCATCATGGGGGACACTTCTGAGATTGCGGACTTTGCTTTATTGCTTGAATATATCGCAGAGATCCCCGGAATTGAGCGCCTAAGATACACAACCAGTCACCCGAACGAATTCACGCCAAGATTGATTGAAGCATATGCCAAAATTCCTCAATTGGTCAGCCATTTGCACCTGCCAGTTCAACACGGAAGCGATAAGATATTGATGGCGATGAAGCGGGGCTATACAGCATTGGAGTATAAAAGTACGATTCGCAAACTTCGAGCAATTCGTCCTAACTTAGCATTAAGTTCAGACTTTATAGTTGGGTTTCCTGGAGAAACTGATCAAGATTTTGATCAGTTGATGAAGCTGATCACTGACACCGGATTTGACGCCTCCTTTTCGTTCATATTCAGTCCCCGCCCTGGCACGCCTGCTGCAAACTTAGAGGACACGACTCCCCATGAAGTCAAACTAAAAAGACTTCAGCATTTGCAAGCGACGATTGAGGAAAATGTTGGAAAAATAAGCAACTCTATGATTGGCTCTGTACAACGTATTTTGGTCGAGGGACCTTCTCGAAAAGACGCCAGTGAATTGATGGGCAGAACTGAGTGCAACAGGATAGTTAACTTCGCCGCCGGTCCAAGACCTGAGCGGTTAACTGGTCAACTGATTGAAGTCCAAATTACACAAGCACTTGCTCACTCTTTAAGGGGGGAGTTAGTGCTTAGCGAGAGTTTGGTTTAAATTTAAGTTAAAACCGTTAAAGTAACTATACCTAACGGGGCATACCAGGGAAGCCTGGACCTCCCATACCCCCCATTCCCTTCATACCTCCTAGGCGCTTCATCATTTTCATGAGGCCCCCACCTTTCATTTGTTTCATCATCTGCTGCATCTGCTCAAACTCTTTGAGCATGCGGTTGACATCTTGAACTTGAACACCTGCCCCACCTGCAATACGTCGTTTACGTGTTGCTTTAATTAGCTCTGGTTTACTTCTCTCTTTTGGGGTCATGCTGTGAATAATGCCCTGCTTCCTAAGCATATCGCGCTCTACTTTTGATAGATCTGCACCCTGTGCTTTAGCTGCAATTTGTGAGGGCATTTTTTCCATCAAACTCGCTAGCCCACCCATTTGATTCATTTGTTGAATTTGAGCCAAGAAATCATTCAAATCAAAATCGCTGCCACTTTTAAGTTTTTGAGCAAGTTTCTCTGCTGCTTGAACATTCACATTTGAGGTTACTTGCTCTACCAATGCAACAATGTCCCCCATCCCAAGGACTCGCCCAGCATGCCTTTCAGCATCAAAGACCTCTAAACCATCTAGCTTTTCACTTGTGCCTGCAAACTTTAGAGGTGCTCCGGTTATTTGTCTAACCGATAAAGCAGCTCCACCCCTTGAATCTCCGTCTAATTTGGTCAACACAATGCCAGTAAGTGGCAAGGCATCATTGAAAGCTTTGGCTGTATTGGCCGCGTCTTGACCAAGCATCGCGTCAACCACAAAAAGTGTCTCTACAGGTTTTACAGCTGCGTGAAGCTCCCTAATCTCTTTCATCAACTCTTCGTCGACCCCCAAGCGACCCGCTGTATCAATCAAGAGTACATCAAAGTAATGTTTCTTTGCAAAATCTAATGCTGCGAGCGCAATATCTACAGGACGCTGCTCGGTGGTGCTCTCAAACCACTGAGCACCGGCCTGCGCGGTGACTGTTTTAAGCTGCTCTATAGCCGCGGGTCTATAAATGTCTGTTGAAACAGTTAAAACTTTTTTACCTCGCTTGGTCATTAAATGCTTAGCCAACTTAGCAGTGGTTGTGGTTTTACCCGCTCCCTGTAATCCCGCCATTAAGATGACTGCAGGTGGTTGAGCAGCTAAGTTAATATCAGATACCCCTTCCCCCATGGTTGCTGCGAGTTCTTTTTGAACAATACTAACCAGGACTTGTCCTGGCTTAAGAGAACTTATAACTTCTTGCCCTAGAGCTTTTTCTTTAACCCTTGCAATAAAGTCTTTTATGACGGGCAGTGCAACATCGGCCTCAATCAGGGCTATTCGAACCTCACGCAACATATCGGAGACGTTGGATTCAGTAATGCGAGCTTGTCCGCTGATGTGCTTGACTAAACCGGAAAGCTTATCTGTGAGAAGGCTGGCCATGGATGGGGATCCGTTCTATAAAAATCTACGTTTATTGGAAAACACGAAAATGCAGTAATTTAATAGTTCAATTTTAGCTCTACTGGGCCATTTGCGTTTATGAATGAATTCGACTTCACTGTGATGATTTAAACTACCTGCTAATCTCATCAAATAGTGCTATAACTTTGAACAAACTTACACCAAATCAGCGCAATTTGCTTAATTTCTCAGGCGGTCCGGGCGCTTTACCTGAATCGGTTTTATCGCAAGTGCAGCAATCCATTCATGCAGTGCCAGGTGTAGGGCTATCAATTTTAGGCATCAGCCACCGCTCTAAATGGTTTACCGAAATAGTGCTGGATACAGAAGAGCGCATAAAAAGGCTACTATCTCTACCCAATGACTATCATGTCCTTTTTCTGCAAGGTGGCGCGACTCAGCAGTTTTCAACCATTTCCGCGGCTTTTAACAACAACCCCGGCCACCCGGCAGAATATTTAGATACGGGTTACTGGAGTGCCAAATCAATAGAAGGTGCACTTCCGACTTTAGGTTTTAACTCAGCTTATAGTCATAAATTAAGGGTGGTTTGGAGCGGTAAAGACCAAAAATATACTCAACTCCCAAGGAATGATGAACTCGTTCTAGATCCTCAAGCTAGTTATTTTCATTACATTTCAAATGAAACAGTTGAAGGGCTTCAGTTTAAAGAGTTGATGGGGTTACCCCAAGTGCCCAGGATTTGCGACATGTCGTCTGATTTTTTATCTGCTCCAATTCAGGCACACAAATATGCCCTGATTTACGCTCATGCCCAGAAAAATCTTGGTCCCGCTGGTGTAACTGTTGTTGTGATCAAAGACAGCTTAATGAAGCGAATGCCCAAAGAGTTCCCAGCCTTTTTGGATTACCGGGTACATGCTAAAGCACATTCAAATTTCAACACTCCGCCAGTATTTGCCATATTTGTCGTAAATTTAATTACCAAGTGGCTTGAGGAGGAAATTGGCGGCTTAGTCAACATGCAAAAAATTAATCAACAAAAAGCCTGCACCCTTTATGAACAAATCGATCAAAGCCAGGGCTTCTTTAAAAGCTCGGTTAATTTGTCCAACAGGTCTTTGATGAATATTTCATTTAATCTCCAATCGCCGGAGCTAGAGGCTAGATTTTTAGAACTTGCATCAAAAGAAGGTTTCTCGGGGCTGAGTGGTCACCGCTCAATTGGAGGAATAAGGGCCTCCCTTTATAACGGTGTAACTCTTGAGGCGACTCAGAAACTGGGACGTTTCATGGAGCAATTCAAGAACGCGACCTAAATAACTTTAGGGCTATTGACTTCTCAAATTTCATGAAAATTCTTCGAATCTAGCGAACAACAGGACAAATTTTCAGCGATTTTGTGAAACTGATCGCTTCAGTTAAACTTAGATCTTCTATGAGCGTTAACAATTTCTCTACTTTCTTTTTAATGACTAGCCTTTTGGCTGCACTGATCTATGCGGTTGGAGCACTTTGGGTTCGACGGGACAATGAGACTACAGGGTTAAAGGTGCTTATTTTCGGTATTTTCTTTCATGCTCTTAGCATTATCAGTAGCATGATTGGAGAGGACGGACAACCACAGTTTGGTTTCGCTCCTGCACTTTCAGCTACAACTTGGATGGTTCTGGTTATCTACACTATAGAGCACTGGAAAATCCCTCAATTACGGGTACACGGAGGACTGGCTGCACTGGGTACATTTAGCGTAATCTTGAGTATGTCATTTGTGGGCCATCCGCTGCATCTTCAGTCCTCGCCGTGGCTCCCTTTGCACTTGATGTTTGGAATGGCTTCATACGGGTTATTTGCCGTGGCCGTAGTTCACGCTATTCTTTTACAAAGAGCGGAAAAAAAAATGCGCCTTGCTCAAGATAACCAAACGGGTTTGCCCCTTTTAACGCTTGAGAGGCTGACCTTCAGGTTTGTTAAATCTGGCTTTGTACTTCTAACAGCCACACTGATCGCAGGAATCTGGTTTGCTGATGAACTCTATGGGCCTGCAAAAGCACTTAAGTTTGATCATAAGACGGTCTTTGCAATACTATCTTGGGTAACCACAGGCACTCTCCTACTTGGACGTAGTAAGCTTGGCTGGAGGGGCACTCTAGCGTCTAGAATGCTCTACATAGGAGCAGCTCTTTTGTTATTGTCTTATGTAGGATCTAGATTCGTACTGGAAGTCATTTTGGCCAGAAGTTTGTGAAATATCTCATATTAATCGTAGTTTTGTATTTTGTTTATAACTACATTCGTCGTAACAAAAAAAGTCAGCAGGCGGCCAAGTCGGAATTTTCAAACAACGGACCACAAATCATGATTGAATGTAATCACTGCGGTGTACATTTCCCAAAATCTGATGCGGTTATCGGAAAACTCGGACCTTACTGCTGCTCAACTCATCTCCAGGCAAAAGAAAAAAACTAAATGCAACACCCAGATTCTGAGTTATGGTTTGAGGGATGGTACCGGTTCGCCAAACAGGTCGGGTCTCCAAACTTCGGGCAAAGACCGGCAAATACAAAGATTCAGTTGGTTGTGATTCATTCAATTAGTTTGCCCCCCAATGAGTTCGGCACAGGTCACATAGAAGAATTCTTCACCAACCGACTCAACCATGATTTGCACCCCTACTTTGAGGGTTTGAGAGGCGTAAAAGTATCATCGCATTTCTTAATTAAAAGAAATTCAGATCTCATCCAATTCGTAAGTTGCTCAGACAGGGCTTGGCATGCAGGTGAGTCTTCCTATAAAGGCAGGGATAACTGCAATGATTTTTCAATTGGAATCGAATTAGAGGGTGCTGAATTTGGCGGCACCTTTGAGCAGGGACAATACGAAACTCTGAGTGCTCTTTGCGCATCTTTACTTATGGAATATCCGATTGAGCACTTTGCAGGACATGAACACATTGCTAGGGGACGAAAAAAAGACCCTGGTGATCAATTCAACTGGTTGAAATTTCAAAAAAGTTTGGGACTACAAAGCTCATATTTTCCTGACCAAGTCCGCAATTAAATATTTGAATACTTAGTTTTACTAAGGTTTTATACTTAATGGTCGGTAACACTTTTGTTACCGAATTGGTGCGCTCGATAAATAATCTCTATGATAAGAGACAAGATCGCCTTTCAGGCACAGTCTTAAATCATTTATTTTTAAGGCTATCCGAGGCAAACTCTCTCAAAACCCGCATTTCATGCCTTTTCTTTTGATGAAATATAGTATCCATGAGCCTTTTAAGAGGATCATCATTTTTGAGCGAAAAAACTACGCATAAATCAATAAATTTTCGAAAAATTATTTATTTTTAAATTTTTTTCAAATTAGTGCAAAACACTACCCCTAGTGTCTTGTAAACTACTCACACCCCAGATATAGTGTGGGGTATCCCAATCCCATTCTCCAATTTTCAGTAGACATTTGCAATTCAACGGTCTGCTTTGTGACGAATTTCGAAATCAAAAAGGTGTTTTAAGAATATGCAAATAGCTTCTACTACGGTCGGATCTACTCCAAGTAATCTACTGTCAGATGTTGATTTAAGCTCTATCAATTTATCAACTCCAAGTACCGGCTTAACTCAGTATCAAATCATTCGCCGCAACGGCGCAGTGGTTCCGTTTGAGCCAAGCAAAATTGCCGTTGCCATGATGAAAGCTTTTTTAGCTGTTCACGGCACACAGGGCGCTGCATCTGCAAGCGTCAGGGAGACTGTTGAAGCTTTAACGCAAGCAGTTATGCGTGCTCTGATGCGTTCACGACCTGGAGGCGGTACCTTTCATATTGAGGACGTTCAAGACCACGTTGAACTTGGTTTGATGCGCGGTGGGCATCATGAAATAGCAAGAGCCTACGTTCTATATAGAGAACGAAGAACTCAAGAGCGTTCAACACTAAAAGAAACGGCCAAACCTGCACACCCTGTGCTTCACGTTTTGGACGGCGGACAACGTGTAGCGCTTGATATGGACAAGCTCAAGTCTTTGATGATCTCAGCATGCGAAGGTCTTAGCGCTGATGTTCATGCAGAGCCTATTTTGAATGAGACTCTTAGAAATTTGTATGACGGAGTTCCTATAGAGGAAGTGTACAAGGCCTCCATTTTGGCCTCTAGAACTTTGATAGAAAAAGATCCTGATTACACTTTTGCAACTGCAAGACTTTTGATGCACACGATTGCCAAGGAAGTCTTTGGTCGCGAGGTTCCACCAGAACAAAGATCAGCTCAGTACGTTGAATACTTCCCTCAGTTCATTGAAAAAGCAATTGAAAACGACCTGCTTGATCCCCGCCTCAGACAATTTGATCTGCCAAGACTGGCAAAGGCTTTAAAAGCAGAGCGAGATCTGCAGTTTGATTATTTGGGACTGCAAACTCTTTATGATCGCTACTTCTTGCACGTTCGTAAGCAAAGGATTGAGTTACCTCAGTCATTTTTTATGCGTGTCGCAATGGGATTGTCGCTGGATGAGATCGACAGGGAGGCAAGAGCAATTGAGTTTTATGAGATTCTCTCCTCCTTTGACTTTATGTCTAGCACACCCACACTCTTCAATAGTGGTTCACTGCGCTCACAACTCTCTAGTTGCTACCTCACGACTGTTCCTGATGATTTGGACGGAATTTACGAATCTATTAAAGAAAACGCCCTGTTGTCCAAATTCGCAGGTGGTTTGGGTAACGACTGGTCAAGAGTTCGCGCTTTAGGTTCACATATTAAGGGAACAAACGGCGAGTCACAAGGTGTTGTTCCATTCCTAAAAGTGGTCAATGACACAGCGGTTGCAGTCAATCAAGGCGGCAAACGCAAAGGCGCAGTTTGCACTTATTTAGAAACCTGGCATTTGGATATTGAAGAATTCTTAGAGTTGCGTAAAAACACGGGCGACGACCGTAGACGCACTCACGACATGAACACTGCCAACTGGATTCCTGATCTTTTCATGCGCAGAGTCATGGAAAAAGGTGAGTGGACACTTTTCTCTCCTTCTGATGTTCCTGATTTACATGATAAATTTGGAATTGCCTTCGAACAGGCTTATGTAAAATATGAAGCCCTAGCTCGTTCAGGCGACTTAAAACCAAGTAAGACAGTACCAGCCAGTGACTTATGGAGAAAAATGCTCTCCATGCTGTTTGAAACAGGCCACCCATGGATTACTTTCAAGGATCCTTGCAACTTGCGCTCACCCCAACAACACGTTGGAGTTGTTCACTCGTCTAATCTTTGTACTGAAATTACACTTAATACAAGTGACACAGAGACGGCAGTTTGTAACCTTGGCTCCGTCAATTTACTGCGCCACCTCAAAGACGGGCCAAATGGCAAAGAGATTGACCATGTCAAACTTCAAAAGACCATCACAATTGCGATGCGCATGTTGGACAACGTTATCGACATCAATTACTACGCGGTTAAGAAGGCACGGGATTCAAACGTTCGTCACCGCCCTGTAGGACTTGGTTTGATGGCATTTCAAGACGCTTTGTATGAAATGCGTATACCTTACGCATCAACTGAAGCGGTTGAATTTGCAGACCGCTCAATGGAGGCGATTTGCTATCACGCATATTGGGCATCCACGGAGCTTGCGAAAGAGCGCGGGGCTTACTCATCCTACAAGGGTTCGTTGTGGGACAAAGGAATTCTGCCCCTTGATACTCTTGACCTCCTTGAGCGTGAGCGCGGTGGATACGTTGAAGTAGATCGTACTCAAACCCTTGACTGGGAGGCCCTGCGTAAGAAAATTGCGAAGGACGGCATGCGCAACTCCAACTGCGTAGCGATTGCACCTACAGCGACTATTTCAAACATCATTGGAGTAGACGCATCCATTGAACCTTGCTTTGGTAACTTATCTGTCAAGTCTAATTTGTCAGGTGAATTCACAATCATTAACTCATACTTAGTTCGTGACCTCAAGCGTTTAGGACTTTGGGATGATGTGATGGTGATGGATCTTAAACACTTTGACGGATCTTTACGACCAATCGACAGAGTGCCTGAGAGTATCAAATCTCTTTATGCTACAGCCTTTGAAGTGGAAACCAAGTGGTTGGTGGAGGCTGCGGCGAGACGTCAAAAATGGATCGACCAGGCTCAGTCTTTGAACATCTATATGGCCGGCGCCTCTGGCAAGAAGCTGGATGAGACCTATAAGTTAGCCTGGTTGCGTGGCCTTAAAACCACCTACTATTTACGTACGATGAGCGCCACTCACGCAGAGAAATCTACTGTACAAGGGCATACCAATCAGCTCAACTCAGTGTCCTCAGGCGGGTCTGGCATGAGTGCACTAGATGCAATTGCTCAAGCCGCGCGAGCTCAGGTCTCTGAGAGCGTAGCAGCTACTGATATTAAGTTTTGCGGCGTTGACGATCCAACCTGTGAGTCATGCCAGTAACTTCTTAAAGTCTTTGACAAAGTGAGGTAATAACTCACTCTGTAAGTCGTTATTTTCAAGAGAGGTATATGATTTGCAATGCTGAAATTGCAGTGCATTTTGACAACACTCAACAAGGGCAAGTGCTATTAAATCTTTGTATTTAGTTCACTTGCATTCATAATTAGAACAATGGAAATATTTATATGTTGACCTGGGAAGAAGATACAGCCTCAATAGCGCCTTTGCCAAATGCTGGCAACCTGTCATCACTGAATTCAGTGAACACGTCTGCATCTGCAAGCATCTCTTCAACAACTAGAACGTTAAACGACGGGGCTCCCATTCCTCAGGCCGCTCCAGTTTTAAATTCTTCAAATTCTGCGAACGCGTCTCCAGCACCCTCTAACGCGGCGGCTGATTCACGCCGTGTTAATGCAGCCGATAAGAGAATTATCAACGGGCAAACCGACGTCAATCAACTCGTGCCATTTAAATACAAATGGGCTTGGGAGAAATATTTAGCTACTTGTGCAAACCACTGGATGCCCCAAGAAGTTAATATGACTCGGGACATTGCGCTTTGGAAAGACCCCAACGGTTTAACAGAGGACGAAAGACGTATCGTTAAACGCAACCTTGGTTTCTTTGTAACTGCAGACTCATTGGCTGCTAACAACATTGTGCTTGGGACTTACCGTCATATTACTGCCCCTGAGTGCCGCCAGTTTTTACTACGTCAAGCCTTTGAAGAGGCCATTCATACTCATGCATACCAGTACATCGTTGAGTCACTGGGACTTGAGGAGAGTGAGATTTTTAATGCCTATCACGAAGTGCAGTCCATTCGTGACAAAGACGAGTTTTTGATCCCATACATTGATGCGATCATGAACCCGAACTTCAAAACGGGAACACCAGAGAACGATCAAGTGCTTTTAAAGTCTCTGATCGTATTTGCTTGCTTAATGGAGGGCTTATTCTTCTATGTTGGCTTTACACAAATATTGGCACTTGGTCGTCAAAACAAAATGACTGGTGCTGCTGAGCAGTACCAATATATCTTGCGTGATGAGTCAATGCACTGTAATTTTGGTATCGATTTGATTAATCAGATCAAGCTTGAAAACCCACATCTGTGGACCAATGAATTCAAAGCAGAAATTAAAGAACTCTTTGCAAAAGCCGTTGA
The DNA here is from genome assembly GCA_903910745.1 of uncultured Burkholderiales bacterium. Lineage (GTDB taxonomy): Bacteria > Pseudomonadota > Gammaproteobacteria > Burkholderiales > Burkholderiaceae_C > Limnohabitans. The sequence goes on along the minus strand of CAIWAO010000101.1, from coordinate 18,413 downwards.
ACTCGAATACAAATACGCGGAAGACACGATGCCAAGAGGTGTCCTTGGTATGAATGCTTCTATGTTCAAAGGCTACCTTCGCTACATAGCTAATAGACGCGCAACTCAGATCGGTTTGGAGATGTTGTTCCCTAATGAGGAAAACCCATTCCCCTGGATGAGTGAAATGATTGACCTCAAGAAAGAGCGTAACTTCTTTGAAACAAGAGTTATTGAGTACCAATCAGGTGGTGCACTCTCTTGGGATTAATTCTTCGATAACATCGATGGGATGGATCGAAAAAGGAAGAATATAGGTCTACTGCTTAAAGTTGAAATGTCTCGTCTCTTAACTGGGTTAAATTTTGAGAGAGCTTTGCAATTTTGAGAGTAGACTAAACCCTGTTCAAGTGGTTGAGCCTTAGGTTCAGCTGCTAGAGCCGCTTGTTACTCAATCCTAAGTAGCGCGCGTTTGATCCAGCGATCTGTTAACTTGATCTAGGAGTTAGTTATGGCAACTGCAAAAAAAACGGCCGCAAAGAAGGCCGCAGCAAAAAAACCAGCGGCTAAAAAGCCAGCGGTAAAAAAGACAGTAGCAAAGAAAGTTGCTACTAAGAAAGTAGCTGTTAAGAAAAAGCCTGCGGCTAAAAAGCCAGTGGCCAAGAAGACAACAGCAAAGAAAGTAGTGGCTAAGAAGAAAATCGCAGCTAAAAAACCTGTTGCGAAGAAGGCAGTTACTAAGAAAGCTGCACCAAAGAAGATTGCAGCCAAGAAGCCTGTAGTTAAGAAAAAGGTCGCCGCCAAAAAGCCAGTAGCCAAAAAGGCAGTGGCAAAGAAAGTGGTAGCTAATAAGAAAGTCGTAGCTAAAAAACCTGTTGCTAAGAAGGTAGTTGCAAAAAAGGTTGTTGCAAAAAAGGCAGTAACTAAAAAAGCAGCGCCAAAGAAAGTCGTAGCTAAAAAACTTGTTGCTAAGAAACCAGTGGCTAAAAAGGTGAGCTCACATAAGCCCACTCATAAACCAACCCACAAACCAGCGGCTAAGCCTGTTGTACACCACACACCAGAGCATCACGCACCGGAGCACCACGCTCATCAGGTCACTACTCACTTGAGTACCCAACCAGTTGCTCAAACAACGTTGAATCCTCAGGCTGCATGGCCCTTCCCTGTTTCGGCTAAGCCTTAATCAAGAGTCTTAGTCCTTGGGACTACAACCCGACTCTGAAAAGCGTCGGGTTTTTTGTTTCTCTTTTACAAAGAATAATTTTGAGGTCCGCGACTGGCAATCTTAATTGAGCCGACCTTGTTGCCAAGGTCTGCGCACTTAGCCAAAGACCAGCCCTGCTCTAGTCCGAAAAGTAAAGCGCCCCGCCACGCATCCCCGCACCCTGTAGGATCAACTACTTGTGCAGCTTTAACTGGAGGCACCCAAGTTTTTTCACCATTTATCCAAACCTCACACCCCTCTGCGCCCAAAGTCACAACAAGCCCTTCAACCTGTTTGGATATTTCAGAGAAATCCCATCCAGTGCGATCGCTGAGCATTTTTCCTTCGTAATCATTGACTGTAACCCAGGTCGATTGACCAATCAATTTCGCCAACTCAACTCCGTTGAACATAGGAAGTCCCTGTCCTGGGTCGAATACAAAGGGAATTTTTGCATGCGCGAGTTGTTCTGCATGCTCTATCATTGCATCGCGTCCATCAGGTGAGACGATGGCAAGTTTGATATCTGAGCGCGCCTGAACCTTAATTTGATGAGCAAAACTCATAGCCCCTGGGTGAAAGGCTGTAATTTGATTGTTATCGCGATCTGTCATGATCATTGCTTGTGCAGTCATTGAATTATCAACAGTTTGAACAAACTCTGTTGAAATTCCAAGTGTCTTAAGTCTTGCTAAATAATCATTTGCATCTGTTCCAAGTGTTGCCATTGGAAGAGGAGTTCCACCCAAAAGCTTCAATGCATAAGCAATATTTCCAGCGCAACCACCAAAGTCACGTCTAAGTTGTGGCACAAGGAATGATACGTTTAAGATGTGTAATTGATCGGGCAAAATTTGATCGGCAAATCGCCCCTCAAAGCTCATAATAGTATCAAATGCTAGAGAGCCACAAATAAGTGCTGACATGGTTTAAGTTTCCTAAGTTTAAAAAATGGATATGAGAATTTAATAAGTCCAGACTAAATATGACTCGTCTTTACTGATAAAAGTAGTCTATTTTATAACCCACAATTTGGTCTGTAATTTTAGGGTCAATGGCCAGGTTAAACGCAATACTTAAATCTTTATCTGCAGCGAGAGCTTTTTGAAGATCTAAATCCTCGGGCTTAATAATTTTTCTAACCAATACACTTTCCTCGCTACCCAAAAGGGTCAACTCAAATAGTGGCGTCATGACTGCGTAATCTTGATGATTTTTAAGCCTGAGTTTTAAACGGTAATTACCCCCTTCACTGACTTTGAAACTACTAGACTCAATGCGCAGGCTCTCGGGCTCCTTGGGCCATCCTAACTCAACATCAAAAATTTCACATATCGACTGAACAAAGAAGTGTGACTCTGCACTAATGGCACCAATGATTTCTCTGTAAATCCAAAGAACTTGACCCACGCTAAGAAACACCAAAAAAGTTACAACAATCACATAGCTGACTCGAGTAATTGCAGATGAATTGGCTTGTTTTAGTAGCCCCGTTGTATTCAAACTCTCATGCTCATCATTGCTTTGTTTTTGCGCGGACTTGAAGGGTTGAAAATCCTGAAGACCATCACTTAAGGATTGCATGGTATTTGACGCGTCGTTACCTTTTGCAGACTTAATCGTATTATTGATGTTTTGATAAGCTTTATAAGCACTTGTGTTTGTTTCATCCAGGGAATCATGTAGGGCCTCTAAATCTGACCTGAGCTTAACTATCTCGTCGCTTGATTCCTCTAACTTAGCTGGATCTTTACTTTTTGAGTCCCCTTTTTCAGCAGATTCAATTGTTTGCGACTCTGCGCGAGGGCCTTTGGTGCCCAAATCAATTTCATACCTTGGGCTCAGTGGGTGTATTGATTCTTTGCGCTCAAACAAATGCTTGTCTGATTCAAATAGAGTTGCACATTTACCGCAGCGCACCCAGCCCTGAGCCACACGGATCTGAGCAGCATCAAATGCAAATGCAGTTCGACATTGAGGGCAACGGGTTATCAGTTGCATATTTGTAAATAATCAGCAATATGTGTTTTCAAGATTTTTACTGTTTGTACCAAATGCGCTAATATTTCACTAGCCATTGTGTCGCAATAGAGTTTGATCAATGCACTCCAACAGCGCCCATCAAAATCCATCCATCCATTTGGTCAAGTACTCTTAGGGTGCAATAAGGCTCATAAGCGGTGATGAGCTCTTGAGCTTGACGCTCCAAAATGCCAGCCAAAATGAGTGAGCCCCCAGGCTTGACGGCACTAATTAATAGAGGCGCCAATACTTTTAGAGGTGAAGCCAATATGTTGGCTAACACAGTATCGTATTGTCCATTGGTTTTACCTGCCTTGCCCGCTATGCCCGCTTTCCCCGCGTCGTCTGCACCCTCATCGTGATTGCCGCGCTCGGGTAAGCTGGCATTGATTTTTTCCTCTAAATGATTGGCACGCGCATTATCAATCGTTGCACTTACCGCGGCAGAGTCAATATCTACTGCGTCAACCCGTGTTGCACCGTAAAGTGCGGCACCCATTGCTAAAATACCCGACCCACACCCATAATCCAATACATGTTGATCAGTAGGTGGGTGAGTTGCAATCCACTTTAAGCACATTTTCGTAGTTGGGTGAGTACCCGTTCCAAATGCCAACCCAGGATCTAGTCGCAACACACGGGTAGCCCCATTGGGTAATTCGTGCCACGAGGGAACTATCCAAAAATCAGAGGTAATCTGCACTGGATCAAACTGTGACTGCGTAAGTCGAACCCAGTCTTGTTCTATAACTTCGCGAATTTGAACTACGCTCAAATGCTCTGACCATTCGCTTTGGTCTTTCAACCACTCACTCACTTCGCCTGCTGCTTGGGAGTGTTCAAATAAAGCGATAACAACTGAGCGAGTCCAGCCCATTAAAGGAGCCGGCATTCCTGGCTCACCGTATAAAGCTTTTTCTTGATCGGTTAATGCATCGGCATCTTCAACGCTTACGCTAAGCGCTCCGAGCTCCATCAACGCATCGCTTAAATCATCAACCGCGTCTTGAGCTACCTGTAAGCACAGTTCAACCATAATTTACCGCTTGTGGCTTGCAAGCCATTCTTCTAGGTAGTGAATATTTGTACCACCAGCAATAAACTTTGCGTCGTTCATGATTTCACGGTGCAGGGGTATGTTGGTTTGAATGCCTTCAACTACGCACTCTGCTAGCGCGGTACGCATTCGTGCCAATGCTTGTTCTCTGGTATCGCCGTAAACAATCAATTTGCCGATCATAGAGTCGTAGTTGGGGGGGACGAAGTAATTGGTGTAGGCATGGGAATCGACCCGCACTCCGGGACCACCAGCAGCGTGCCACATCGTGATTCGCCCGGGTGAGGGAGTAAATTTAAAGGGATCCTCTGCATTGATCCTGCACTCAATAGCGTGGCCTTTGAAAGTGATTTGACGCTGGGAGAAAGGAAGCTTCTCGCCCGCAGCAACCTGGATCTGGGTCTTAACGATATCAATTCCCGTTATAAACTCCGTGACTGGATGCTCTACTTGAACGCGGGTGTTCATCTCTATGAAATAGAACTCACCGTTCTCGTATAAAAACTCAAAAGTGCCCGCTCCCCTATACCCAATCTTTTTACAAGCAGCAGCGCATCTCTCCCCCACTTTCTCGATCAGTTTTCTGGCAATTCCTGGGGCCGGCGCCTCTTCGATGACCTTTTGATGCCGCCTTTGCATGGAGCAATCTCTCTCACCCAAATAAACCACATTCTTAAACTGATCTGCAAGGATTTGTATTTCAACATGTCGCGGGTTTTGGAGAAACTTCTCCATATACACCGCTGGATTACCAAAGGCCGCTCCCGCCTCTGCTTTGGTGGTTTGAACCGCATTGATGAGTGCAGCCTCAGTATTGACCACACGCATTCCTCGGCCACCACCGCCACCCGCCGCTTTGATGATCACCGGATAACCTATTGCTTTTGCGATCCGCTTCATCTCCGTTGGATTATCGGGAAGTTCGCCCTCAGAACCAGGTACACAAGGCACGCCTGCTTTGATCATCGCTTGCTTAGCAGAGACTTTATCCCCCATCATTCGAATGGATTCAGGCGTAGGCCCAATGAATTTGAAACCACTTTTTTCAACCCGTTCAGCGAAATCTGCGTTCTCACTTAAAAAGCCGTAGCCAGGGTGAATTGCCTCTGAATCGGTCACCTCTGCGGCGGAAATAATTGCCGGCATGTTGAGATAACTTTGGGCTGATGGGGCCGGTCCAATACAAACCGCTTCCTCGGCAAGTTTGACATATTTAGCTTCTCGGTCTGCCTCTGAGTAGACAATAACACCGCGAACCCCAAGTTCTTTGCAGGCTCGTTGTATACGAAGTGCAATTTCACCTCGATTGGCGATCAGAATTTTTTTAAACATACTTGGCTTCTGACTTGGTTACTTAATTACTCGATAACAAACAAAGACTGTCCATACTCTACGGCTTGTCCATCTTTGATCAGAATTTGAGTAACAGTACCTGAATGGTCAGCAACAATCTCATTGAGGATTTTCATCGCCTCGATGATACAAATGGTGTCCCCTTCCTTAACGACAGAGCCCACATCAATGAATGGCTTACCGCCTGGTGTGGAGGATCTGTAGAAAGTACCAACCATTGGAGATTTAGCGACATGCCCAGTTACTGCGTTTGAAACATTTTGAGTAGAACTGTCTTGTGAACTTGCATCTCCTGCATAGTTAGAGCCAGGATGATTTGACGAATCAAAAGCTTGTCCGCCCTGGGCTATGTAGCCAGCACTCTCGTTATTTTGAGGTTGTGAGTTTGAATGATCAAAATTATTATTTTGAAAAGCGCCCCCAGAACGGGGAGGCTGGGCAGAATAAAAACCAGTGTGCGCAGCGCCCTCACTTTTAACAATCCTGACTTTGCCCTCAGCCTCAGTGATTTCAAGTTCTGAGATATTTGATTCAGACACCAAATCAATCAACGTCTTGAGTTTTCTTAAATCCATAACGAACAGCTCTTTTTGTGGAAGATGTAGTATTTTCTACTATTTTTATCCCAAAAACTCATTTTTTATGTTTTTTTAACATTTCACAAAAGTGAACTGAGCTCTTCTTGTCTTAATTTACCTATTTTTTTGAACAAAACGCTCTCATCAGCTCTTAAAACAAGCGTAAATGGTAAACCACCCACGTCATTCCCCAGTAACTCTCCAAGCTCAGTTCCACCTAAACCCGCCAATAGAATAGGATAACTTACAGAGTGCTGGGCCAGGAAGCTCCTAACTTTACTAGGTTGATCGATTGCCAAGCCAACAACTTGCCAACCTTTAGAGACATTTTCTTTGTAAAAGTGATCAATTAACGGCATTTCCTCTACACATGGGGTACACCAGGTTGCCCAAAAATTAACAATCAATGGCCTCCCTCTGTACTCTTTCCAGTCCACACTTTGACCGTTGGGATGCTCAAAAGTCGAATTCCAAAGAGGTTGAAGGTCAACTGAGCTGGTCTTGGATGAGCTAAATCTAAACCAAGAAGCAAGGGATCCCGCCAAAAGTGCACCCGATGCGACACCTCCCAAAATCCATCTTCGATTTTTTAATAAATCCACTGACTCGGGGTTTGAGAGGGATTCTGGGGTTTTATTCATAGCATGGATTTTATCGCCAAGTGATACGGCTATTTGGCGATCTACGAGTAATCAATCAATTGTTTAAGGGCTTTAAGAGAGCCTATGGGTGCCAAAGGGGAAGCGGGCATTGGAGATGGGATTTGAGCGATTTGAGCGATTTGAGCGAGTTGTTTCACGTTAGGCCTGTGGATTTCGCTTTGACTCTGAGACTGTCCAAGCTCAGAGTCTCTTTTTTGCTTCTGATCGGAGACTAAAGCACCCCTTAAATCATCATGATCATAGATCATGAGATGCAATCCAATTTCTTCTTGCAATTCCTCACAAAGTATTGAGATACTTAAAGCGTCAACCAATTCCCCCCTGAACCCGTTGACACTGCGCACCTCAAAGTCTATCCCCTGATTGATGAGTTCAATTTCAGTTTCCTTTGAGTCATCACAAAATAGCTGAATATAGATATCGCTTAGCCTGGTCGCCGTCCCTCGCCAAACTGCGCCAGTCAAATGGGGTCGGAATTTTTCTAATTTTTGCATCCACTGATACGCAGTATTCCTGAGTGCTGCAAGCTCCAAGGGTTGGCTATCAGCGCAGAAAATACTGATGTAGGTTCTCACCTCCTCCTCAAGTAAATCATTTGAAGGCATGGGCGTCTTGTTTGGGGGTAGGCCCATATCTTTCACGGCTCTGCGCTTAGCAGCACCGTAATCCAACCCCTCCTCGACTACTAGCCTGGCTGCCTGAGAGGCTATTTCTTGACTTAATTCTTGCATACCTAGATTGTGCACGTTATTTATTACGAGCTCGTTTGTGCACTGTTTCTAGGCCCTACAATTTACTTATGCATATACATATTCTTGGCATTTGCGGCACCTTCATGGGTGGTCTTGCAGCGCTCGCTCGCCAAGCGGGCCATAAAGTAACGGGCTGTGACGCTAGCGTCTACCCACCCATGAGCGATCAGCTCCGTGGACTAGGCATTGAGCTGATAGAGGGCTATGGTGCTGATCAAATTAAATTAAATCCAGACGTTTGGGTCATAGGAAATGTCGTATCAAGGGCTCACTTGGAACCCAATACCCCTAAGTTTCCTTTGATGGAGGCGATTTTAGAAATGGGCTTGCCTTACACCAGCGGACCCCAGTGGCTGTCTGAGCACATTTTGCATACACATGCCCATCCCCATCATGTGTTTGCAGTTGCAGGTACCCACGGAAAAACAACCACCACCGCAATGCTTACCTGGATACTTGAATTCGCAGGACTGAAACCAGGTTTCTTGGTGGGTGGTGTGCCCTTGAATTTCGATATCTCTGCACGGATGAGCGAGTATCCTGGTAAAACGGGTCACACTCAACTTCCCCCCTTTGTTATTGAAGCAGATGAATATGACACTGCTTTTTTTGATAAACGTAGTAAGTTTGTGCATTACAGACCTCGCACTGCAATACTCAATAACTTAGAGTTCGATCATGCAGACATTTTTGACAACTTAGCAGCAATAGAGCGACAGTTTCATCACTTGGTTAGGACTATACCTCGGTCAGGAGAGGTTGTGGTTAACGCGGATGAGAAGAGTCTGGAGCGTGTTTTGAATATGGGTCTATGGAGCGGGGTCACAAGGTTTGGGAGCACCCCAAAAGCCAACTGGAGCGCGCAGGGTGATGCAAACTCCTTTGATGTGTTCTTGGATGAGCAACTCATCACCCATGTGAACTGGACGCTCAGCGGCAAACACAACCAGATGAACGCATTGGCCAGCCTCGCAGCTGCAAAACACTACGGCGTAGATCCCTCAACAGCCGCAAAAGCCCTGGAGAGTTTCAACAACGTCAAACGCCGTATGGAAGTTAAGGGAGTCGTTAGCTCAGGCGCAGATACAAAGATCACTGTGTATGATGATTTTGCCCATCACCCAACAGCCATTCAAACTACCATTGAGGGGCTTAGAAAGCAGGTGGGTCCGAATAGGCGGATTTTGGCTGTATTTGAGGCTCGCTCCAATACGATGAAGTTGGGGTCAATGAACGCTTTGTTACCTGCAAGCCTTGGTGCTGCGGATTTATCCCTTTGTCACTCTCAAGGTCTAGACTGGAGTCCATCTGAAGTACTCAAGCCCATGGGCTCAAAAGCCGTCGTAACCCAAACCCTTGAGGACCTGGTAAACCAAGTATGTACCCATGCACAAAAGGGGGATCAAATTTTGTGCATGAGTAACGGATCCTTTGGTGGTATTCACGAAAAAATACTTGATGGTTTAAGACAGAAATACCTTGCTTGAATCTTCTTTAGCTATTTCTTCTCGTTTTAACAGCCTCAGATAAAAGCTCAAGCATGGGCACCGAGTTCTCCCAGTTGATACATGCATCAGTGATGCTTTGACCAAATTTGAGCTTAGCAACACTATCGTGCCCAGGGGTAAACTTTTGTGCGCCCTCCATTAAATGGCTCTCAACCATTAATCCAAATATCTGGTGCGCGCCATTGGTGATTTGACTGGCGATATCTTTAGCTACCTCAATTTGCTTGGCATGCTGTTTACTGCTATTGGCATGTGAACAATCTACCATTAAACGAGGTGCCAACTTGGACTGGGTAAGTTCATCACAGGCGGACTTAACACTTTGTGCGTCGTAGTTAGGTGCCTTGCCTCCTCTAAGGATCACGTGACAATCTGGATTACCCTGGGTTTGAACAATAGCGACTTGACCATTTTTGTGTACAGATAAAAAGTTATGTCCTCTTGACGCCGCTTGGATTGCATCAGTAGCAATCTTTATATTTCCGTCCGTTCCGTTCTTAAACCCAATTGGAGCTGATAAGCCAGAGGCAAGCTCCCTATGAATTTGGCTCTCAGTTGTTCTAGCCCCTATGGCACCCCAACTGATTAAGTCCCCAATGTATTGAGGTGAGATTACATCCAAAAATTCACTTCCTGCAGGCAGTCCAAGTCTATTGATTTCAATCAAGAGTTGGCGAGCGATCCTTAGTCCTTCGTCAATTTTAAAACTCTCATCTAAATAGGGATCGTTGATAAGCCCTTTCCATCCCACTGTGGTCCTTGGCTTTTCAAAATAGACGCGCATAACGATCTCAAGTGTGTCTTTGAAACGCTCTCGCTCCACGCTCAGCCGTCTCGCATATTCCAGTGCTGCGCTTGGGTCGTGAATAGAGCACGGACCCATAACCACCAATAACCGGTCATCTTTGCCTTGCATGATATTGGATATTTTTTTACGGGTACTTGATATCAAATCTTCTACCGGAGTTCCAAGAATAGGAAAAAATCTTATCAAATGCTCCGGTGGGGGGAGCACCGTGATGTCTTTGATTCTTTCATCATCTGTATGACTTGTTTTATCGGTCGAGTGAGTCCCACCGATAGCAGCCCCCCCCGAGGTGAAGGCTTGAACAGACAGTGATGGTTGTGTTTTCATTGCAGGGGACTTTCAATATAAAAATTAAATCAAGCGTCTAAAAAATACCAAAAAAAAACCGCCTGCTAAGGCGGTCGATTTGGAGTTAAAGTGTTTTGGTACCTTTAAGCCTCTCGACCGCCAAAGCGGCGTGAGAAATAAAAATAGCTAAAAAAGAACTTTGAAACTTTCATAATTCAAACTTTACCACATTTTTTAATGAATTAGGCTGTTCCACCAACCGTCAATCCATCAATCCTGAGCGTGGGCTGTCCAACACCTACAGGAACGCTTTGGCCTTCTTTGCCGCAGGTGCCGACTCCGCTGTCCAAGGCCATGTCATTGCCAATCATACTCACGCGAGTGAGAGCGTCAGGCCCGTTGCCAACCAAAGTGGCACCTTTGATTGGGTACATTAACTTTCCATTTTCCACCCACCAAGCTTGACTTGCGGAGAAGACAAACTTACCAGAAGTAATGTCTACTTGTCCGCCACCAAAATTACTAGCATAGACGCCCTTTTTAACGCTAGCAATAATCTCTTCTGGTGTTTGCTCACCTGAGAGCATGTAAGTATTGGTCATCCGCGGCATGGGTACGTGTGCGTAGCTCTCACGCCTGCCGTTACCCGTAGGAGAGACGCCCATCAACCTTGCGTTCATAGTGTCTTGGATGTAACCTTTTAATATTCCGTCCTCAATCAAAACGTTACTTTGAGTTGTATTACCTTCGTCGTCAACATTTAAAGAGCCTCTTCTATCAGACAAAGTACCGTCATCTAGGACGGTCACGCCCTTAGCAGCGACTCTTTGACCAATTCGCCCAGCAAAAGCACTTGATCCTTTGCGGTTAAAGTCTCCCTCCAGTCCGTGACCAATTGCCTCGTGCAACAAAATACCTGGCCAACCAGAACCCAAGACAACAGTCATCTCACCCGCAGGTGCCGCTTGAGCCTCCAAATTTGTAAGAGCTGCTTGAACGGCCTCATCTACATACTGCTCTAAAAGTGCTTGGTCAAAATAAGCGAGTCCAAACCTTCCCCCTCCACCGGATGAGCCGACCTCACGTCTGGAGCCTTGTTCTGCAATCACGGTGAGGCTTAAGCGAACAAGAGGACGAACATCGGCTGCGAGCAAACCATCTGCACGAGCAATAAGAACTACATCGTATTCACTGGCCAAACCGGCCATAACTTGAACGACTCGAGGGTCTTTGGCGCGTGCCATTTTCTCGATTTTCTCAAGTAGTGTCACTTTCTCAGCGCTTCCCAAGCTAGCAATTGGGTCATGCTCTAAATACAAACTTCGTGTTGCAGGAACCGTATTTTTAGGGATTTGAACTGATTTGTCTTGACCAGCCTGTGCAATTGTTCTGACCGTATTTGCCGCGTCCAATAAAGCACTCATTGAGATGTCATCTGAGTAGGCAAAAGCGGTTTTCTCACCACTGACTGCCCTAACACCAACGCCTTGATCGATACTGAAGGAGCCCGTTTTGACGATACCCTCCTCTAAGCTCCAGCCCTCTGAGCGGGTGTACTGGAAATACAAATCTGCGTCATCTACTTGGTGCGCTCTGATTTGGGCAAGTGCTTGACTTAAATGCGATTCATCTAAGCCGTATGGGTCAAGCAATAAGCGACGAGCTATGGATAGGCGTTCTAGGGTGGGTTCTCTTGATATCATAGGACCATTGTAATAGCATACAAATTGACAATTAGCTGGGCAGAAAATTGACCCTTTTCGGTCGATAACTAAGTTGCGTTAGTACTTTTGCAAGGACTTTTACAAAGACTTTTACAGGGCCATTTAATTAGATTGTCTAGAATTATTGCGTAAAAAAGTCAGCATAGCCGCGTCATCACGCCCAGACAGTCCAGCCGCGCAAGCTTGGTTGAAAGTTTCCACCGTTTTAGCGCCGAGCGGACCGTTATAGCCGACCTCAGCACCCATTTGCAAAGCTAAGCCTGTGTCTTTGGTCAATAGTGTCATGTGTGCGAGAGGTTCTAGTTGAAGAGGGTCTGCAAGGATCGCGCGCCTCATGCGTTCAGAGCCGATCCAACTTTGCCCACTCGAGGACTCGATAACGTCTAGGGTCTTTTGTAAATCAAGGCCCATCTTTTCTGCTAAAACCATCGCCTCTGCACTTGCTACCAAATGAACACCGGCAAGCAAGTTGTTGATCAGCTTGGTGGTTGCTCCGTCGCCAACCCTGTTACTTATATAAAAGACTGGGTCTGCCATAGTATGGAGTAAATGATCATTGGCTTTAAGCACCTCCTCAGTGCATGCGACCATCAGGCTCATCTTTCCAATTTGCGCCCTTACAGGACCGCCAGACATGGGTGCATCTATAACACTTGCTCCCCTTGCCTGGATTTGACTAGCAAAACGTTTGACATCTGTTGGACCGATCGTTGGGCACAAAATAACGGTATGCCTTTGATTTAGTTGACTCAGTAACCCTAGTCCTGATTGATTTATTTCAGGATGATCTGAACCCTTCAAAACATCTTCTACCTGGGTTGCGGTCACAACACAAATAATGATCACATTTATTTCGTTCGGTAATTGAGAATAACTATTTAAGGATTTAGCACCCAATTGAACGAGAGCTTGAGTTTTCTGGTGATCTATATCGCCAACATAAACAGTGTAATTTTTTGAGAGCAGATTTTTCGCAATTCCTCCCCCCATATTTCCTACCCCAATAACTGCGACACTGGGCATGCGAGGTGATTGAACTGTGCTCAAGATTGCACCAATTGTTTTGCTTTTGCAACTGACATCAAAATACCGATACCAAATCCTAATGTCACCATGGCAGTACCTCCGTAGCTAATGAAAGGAAGTGGTACACCAACAACTGGCAAAAGACCACTGACCATGCCCATATTGACAAAGGCATAGGTGAAAAATATCAGCGTGATGCTTCCTGCAAGTAGGCGGGCAAATAAGGTAGGACCTTGCTGTGCAATCGTCAAGCCACGAAGAACGAGAAAGATAAATCCACCGATCAACAGCAAATTACCAAACAATCCAAACTCTTCTGAGTAGGCAGCAAAAACAAAATCTGTTGTGCTCTCAGGTATGAAATCAAGATGAGCCTGCGTGCCTTGTCCAAAACCTTTACCCCAAAAACCGCCTGAGCCAATTGCAATCATGCCTTGGATAATGTGAAATCCTTTGCCTAGGGGGTCTCGCCCAGGATCTAGCAAGGTACATATTCTTTGCTGCTGATAGTCGTGTAATAAAGGCCAACGAAAGCCGTCTGCACAAAGTGTAGGTTCAAATACCACGAGTAAAGATACACAGACCAGACCAATGAGTACGGGCGGAACAATGAGCCACCAACTAAGTCCAGCAAAGAAGATGACAAATAAACCAGCCGACAAAACCAAAATAGCAGTGCCTAGGTCAGGTTGGCGAATAATGAGAGCCACGGGTACTAAAAGCAGTACACCGGCAACAAGGAAATCAAGCGGCCTGAGTTGTCCCTCTCTTTTTTGGAACCACCAAGAAAGTGCAAGTGGCATCGCTATTTTTAAAATCTCACTGGGCTGAATGACAATGCCAATATTTAACCAACGCTGAGCTCCTTTTTTTGTAAGACCAAAAAGTGCCACCGCAACCAGCAGTGCAAGTCCAACTGTATAAAGAGGCATCGCAAAAGTCATCAACCGTTGGGGTGGTATTTGCGCTACACAAAACATAATAACTGTGGCAAGCACCATGTTTCTGAGATGGTCCCAAAATCTTTGTCCGTCCCCGTACCCAGAAGAGTAAATCGTAATTAGCCCTGCACAAGCGAGCATGAAAACTGCTAACGCCAAAGGGCCATCAAAGCCCTTTAATAAGGGAGACACTCTGTAATAAAAATTAGGTCTATTGAACTGGGTCTGCATAGGTGCTCATTATCACCCAGGATGTTTGCTAAATATGATATTTTTAAAGCCTACACTCAACCCAAATAGGACTATGGATTAAATAATACACCTTATGATCACACACCTTTTGTATTTGCATGGATTTCGTTCTTCGCCGAAGTCATTTAAAGCGCAGTATCTTGCTGGACTCATTCAAAGAGATTTTCCTAAAGTTCAGTGGTCTTGTCCCCAACTACCCCCCTCTCCTAAGGGTGCAAGTGAACTGATTTTGGACATCACCAAATACTGGCCCGCACAAACAAGCGCTGTAATTGGCTCCTCGTTGGGCGGTTTTTACGCTAACTGGTTAGCGAGGATCAAAGGATTTAGAAGCGTTCTGATCAATCCAGCAAGCTACCCGGCTAGGGACCTTGAAAAGCATATTGGAGAGCAAACGAACTGGCAGTCCCCAGAGGAGTCTTTTTTCTTCAAAAAAGAATATCTAGATGAATTATTGTCCTTATACCCTAATGCGTTTGATGGGAAATTGAAGTTCGATGAACTAAAAGCACTCAAAGAGCAACAACTGGTCATGGCATGCACTGGGGACGAAGTGCTTGACTGGAATGAAATGATAAAGGCTCATCCTAACTCAGAACACTACGTGGTAGAGGGCTCTGATCACGCAATGTCAGATTTTGATAAGCACGCACCTTATGCATTGAGATTTTTAAAAATATTAGATTTTTAAAAAAAATTCAATGATTTTGCTCAGAGGCAAAATTACATTTTCTATCCATGGGAGAATCTACCCATGTACGCATTATTCGAAGACTCCGGAAAACTAGGCACTGGGCGCATTTTGTCTCAGGCTCAGGCATCAGCACAAATTGAACTTGAAAGCGGTAAGCGCATCAAGGTCAAAGATGCAGCTATTTTGTTAAAGTTTGAGGCTCCCCGTCCAGAGGAGCTTCTGGCTAGCGCAGAAAAGGTTGAATCAGAAATAGACATTCAAATTGCTTGGGAATTTGCCCCCGTTGAAGAATTTGGATTCCACGACCTAAGCGTTGAGTATTTCAGTTCGTCGCCCTCACTCAGTGAACAAGTTGCAATACTTAAAACTCTATTTGATGCACCCCATTATTTCAGACGTGCGGGCAAAGGGAGATTCAAAAAGGCGAGTGCTGAAATTATCCAACAAGCGCTGATAGCTATTGAGCGAAAGAAGGAGTTGTTAGCGCAATTAGATGCCTGGGCAGTTGAGCTTGCAGCGGGTACTTGTCCTAAGCCTATTTCGGACGATATTTATAAGATACTTTTCAAGCCAGATAAGAATTCTTCCCCTTATAAGGCTGTGGTTCAAGCGGCCAAACAAACACAGATGCCAGCAATGGCTTTGTTGACAAAAGTCGGAGCAATTGCATCTGCGTACGAATTTCATTGGCAACGGTTCTTATTTGATCAGTTTCCCAAGGGTGTTGAGTTTGCAAATAATTTACCTGAACCCACACCGGCTCAGCTAGAAAAAATCTATGCCTCTCTTGCCTTGTCTAGTGCTGTTGCTTACTCAATTGATGACTCGCATACAACTGAAATAGATGATGCCTTATCCGTACAAGGTTTAGGGACAGATACTGTTACTGTAGGTGTACATATTGCAGCACCTGCACTTTGGATTAAAGCCAATGATGCTATAGACACAGTTGCTCGTGGACGTTTATCCACGGTGTATATGCCTGGCTCTAAGATTACGATGCTCCCCAAATCAGTTATTGAGCACTTTACACTCAGAGAAGGAATAGCGTGCCCGGCGCTCTCTTTGTACGTCTTGTTCAATGCCGAGAGCCTGGAGATCACTGAGACCTACACACGTATTGAGCGAGTGGACATAAAGAAAAATTTAAGACATGATCAACTCGATCACATCGTCACTGCCGATTGGCTGAATCCGGAAAATGAAGCAAAACAAAATCAAAATTTGGATTCAAATTCTGACTCAACTCTTGACTTATCAAATGAACTGCCAAAAGCCGAGCTTAGTTTCCTCTTTAAATTAGCTCTTCATTTAAAAGCTAAGCGGGAAATAGTGCGCGGTAAACCAGAAAACTTCAATCGACCTGATTTTAATTTTCAGATTGAAAAAGCTGCCGATACACCCATCAAAGGCAACGAGCATGTTCGCCTTCACCCTCGCCACCGCGGTGCACCACTTGATTTGATCGTGGCGGAGGCCATGATTTTAGCCAATAGTACTTGGGGCCAATGGATGGCCGACCTTGGCGTGCCCGGGATTTACCGAAGCCAAGCTAGCATGGCACCAGGCATCAAAGTACGTATGAGTACAAAAGCACTTCCACATGCAGGAATCGGGGTATCTTGTTATGCCTGGAGTACTTCACCACTTAGACGGTACACGGACTTGGTCAATCAATGGCAACTTTGTGCGTGTGCAGAACACGGGGCTACTGCTGCTCTTGTGGCCCCCTTCAAGCCAAAAGAAACAGATCTCATGGCTATTATCTCTGCCTTTGACTCCACATACACTGCTTACAACGCATACCAATCAAGTATGGAGCGCTACTGGACGCTTAAATATATTGAGCAAGAAAATATCCATGAGCTCACCGTTAATGTCTTTAAGACTTATCCAGGCACTCCTGCACTTGCCCGTGCAGAAACATTGCCTTTGGTTTTAAGTATCAATGGCGCTCCAGAATTACAAAGAGGTGCACAAATTAGAGTGCGTTTGTCTGGGGTTGACTTGATGAGCTTGGACATTAAGGCAGATTTTCTTGAGCTTTGCCAGACGTCATCAAACACCACTCTTGAAAGCACTCAAATACCGGAATTTGAAGAGGATTTTGAAGATTCCGAGTCCCAACAAATACCTCAACCAATCGGTTTGGATCTCGATCTAGAGACGGAGTTGGAGATGGAGACGGTGTTGGAACATAATAATCAAACAACTTCTGTTGATACTCAAAAAGGCAACCCATCTGGTGATGAAGCAAGTAAAGATCCGCTTAAGATTAGCTCAGCACCTACAATTAATTCACCGCATGATCCCCAAGCTTAACTAATTTGCATAGACGTTGAGAGCTCAGCATAAATTCATCGTTCTTCTTAAAAATCTTCGCCCTATTGAGTGGGCGCTAGCTACTTCATTGTTTTTTCATGCTGCCGTATTAAGTATTAAATTTCACGCACCCGAACAGTTTGATAGATTGATACAAAACACCAATTTGCCACTCATCTTGGTCAACATCCACCTCAAAGCTGACTCCAATTTAAAAGCTCATGCACTGGCGCAAAGCAATTTAGAGGGCGGGGGTGAGGAACTCAAAGGCCGCATGACTTCGCCTCTCCCAAATGCAGCCCACACCAACAACGCTCAAGACGCCGAGGATCTAAATCAAGAAGAGGTCTCACTCAAAGCACTCTCTGCCCAACAAAACAAATTACTCGCCCAAGTGCGTGCTCAAATGGCTGAGTTAAATCTAACCCAACCAGATCCGAGCAACCCCGAGCGAGAGAGCAAAAGACGACGCATGCTTGAGATGTTAGCTGAGATTGAGTCAAAGATTGAAATCAGCAACCAAAGGCCTCATAAAAGATACTTCTCCCCTTCCACCAAGGAGAGCGTGTTTGCAATTTATTTTGATGAAATGCGCAGAAAAATTGAACGCCACGGCACTCAAAATTTCCCGGCCATAGCCGGTAGTAAACTTTACGGAACATTGACCATGATGGTTACTGTCAATTCACTCGGTCAGGTATTGTCGGTCGAGATTATTCAGGGATCAGGGAGAGTTGAGCTAGATAAAAGAGCTCAGGCAATTGTATTAAGTGCAGGCCCATTTTCAGCATTTAATACAACTTTAAAATCAAAAGCAGACCAAATTGCGTTAGTATCCAAATTTATATTCTCTTCGGATGGGACCCTAAACACCCAACTTCAGACTCCTGATTCAATGTCACCATAATCAAAGTGACAAGAATAAGTCTAAAAGAAACATGAGCTAACGTTTTGATAAGGATTGACTGCAGATGAATTGCATGAGCAATAATGATCCTGAATTTTATGAGTAAACAAATTTTCAAAATATTTATTACTTCAATACGCCGTTATGTTGCATTGTTGTTTCTTGGTTTTTTAGCGCTTCAACTCTATTTCTTTTTACAAATTTCCCTCTTTATTTTTATCAACCCAGTCAGTACCACTTTTGAGCGCTCTGAGGCCTTACGCATTGGCAAAGTCTCTTTTGCTTCATCTCAAAACGGGATATTTTTTAGATTGCCTTGGCTACAAGAATGGC
>CAIWAO010000100.1 GCA_903910745.1 uncultured Burkholderiales bacterium | reverse complement strand
GGCTTTAAAGCCATCATCAGTCCCAATTGAATAAAAGTTCTCTCATCCATTGTCAGTTGTTTGTAGGTTTTAGTCATGCAACATTTTCCTTTAAAAAAGTTGCACTTACTTTCTGAGCGCGCCCTATCAATATTTTGAAAATTTTCTCAAAAATAAAGGTCCAATCTATGTTTAAAAAAATACTACCTTGTCTTACCCTAATTTTTGTAAGTGGCCTACATTTTGCTCATGCTCAAAATAACATAGGCACTCTTGATAAAGTAAAAGCTTCTGGGTCAATTGCTCTTGCATATAGAGAGTCATCCATTCCATTTTCTTACCTTGGTGGTGAGGGCCAGCCTATTGGATTTGGTTGGGAGATTTGTAACAAAATTGTTGATCAGGTAAAAAAATCTACTGGACGTGCGGACCTAAAAATTTCAACCCAATCAGTTACATCACAAAACCGTATACCGTTGCTGATTAATGGAACAATTGACATTGAATGCGGTTCAACGACCAACAACTCTGAGAGAGCTAAGCAAGTTGATTTTGCTATCAATTATTTTTACACTGGAACTCGTTTTCTAGTTAAAACTGACTCTGGAATCAAGTCAGTTGCGGATTTAAAAGGTAAAAAAGTAGTCAGTACCACTGGAACAACAAATTTTCAAATTCTTCGCAAATTAAATGTTGATCAAAATATTGGTTTCGATCTTATTGCAGCAAAGGACCATGCTGAGTCCACTCTTTTGGTCATTCAAGGTAGAGCAGATGCGTTTGGAATGGATGATATTTTGCTTTATGGCAATCGTGCTAGTGCACTAAATCCCTCTGAGCTAAACGTTGTTGGGGACTCTATTCAAGTCGAGCCTTACGCTATTATGATAAGAAAAGAAGATCCAACCTTCAAAAAATTGGTGGATGATACATTGGCGACAATGATGAAGAATGGTGAGTTCGAAACACTTTATAAAAAATGGTTTCAATCTCCAATACCACCCAAAGGCATCAATCTGAACGCTCCTATGAGTAAAGAGTTAAGGGATAATTTAAAAGCTCTTTCTGACAAGCCAGCGACTTAACCTTAGTCTAAATTTCGACTTGTCTACACTTTGTCTATGGCAAATACAGTAAGAACACCCGTGTAGCCATAAAGATTTTGATGGGCGATCTCCCCGCCTGCAAAAAAACCAGTAAGCGGTATGTCTCCGAGTGCTCTATTCAATATTTGAAGTTCTGCACTTGGGGATCCAAAGTGTGGCCCTCCCCTTCCAGCGCAACTAACATAGATGGCGCCAGCTATTTTGCCTCCTGCCAACGGGGAATTAAGAAGCGAGGCCGAGTTGAGTTGCTGAGCTTGGAGTTCTGTCATCTCCTCAGGCTCCAAGGCTTCCCGTATTTCTGTACAGATTCGAATCAAGTCTGCCCTTGCAGCAGATGTATTGCGCTCACAAAAGGTAAGTTGCATACCAACTTTCAGCATTTCTGCAATCGCTACGCCACCTCTTTGGGTGTCCAAACCAATGATGTGACGAACCAACACATCGTCTTGAAGTCCCCCCGTTTTCTTGGTGGACTCTACAGATTGCTGAGTCAAACCCACTAATGTATCTCTGACTCTACGTAGCAATTTCTCTCTTGGACTTTGCATGGAGATCTTAAGATCCTCTAAAAGTACATCCAAAGCAGGTCTTTCATCAAGCATCAAAACCACATGTTCATCGCAGGCCGTGATTTTTCTGGACTTAGATATTGGATAACACCCTTGTGTTACGCGTGTAATAATTTTGACACTTGAGTCAAATGCTACGCCACTGAGTCCACCAGTAAATACACCTTTACTTCTCAACTGCTTCTCATACTCAAAGTGGGAGTCCATTGCACTTGGATATAAATTTGAAGAGCTTGAGAATTGAACTACCTCAGATCTGCTAGAGGACAAGCCACCAAAAAGATAGTTTTGTTGGGTATTTTGTGCCAGCTCTGTGATTAATTCCCCCAGATCAGGAGTTTGCCCATCAGCATGAATTAATGCTACGTTTGCACTGAAATCACTCTTGAGTGCAGCACTCAAAGGGCTTACACCGTTAAACACTCTAAAGTTGCTTGGTTCAACGTCACAAAGCATTGTCGACAATGCCGGTTCATCAAAATACTCAACGTTATTTGAAGATATACCTACACCCACGGTTCCAGTCCAATGAGAGACACTTGGCAAGGCTTCTCTTAGGGCTTCAAGTATTTCCTGTGCAGCCCCAGCATAATGGTCGGTGATGTACAAAACCCCAAGATTTGGATTGGCTGCGTAATCAGGATTTTTCTGAAATGAGTGTAATTGAGCTAGAACTAACTCAACAGCCATTCTCCAAGAGGGGTGAGTGGCGTGCGCATAGGGGAATAATTTCATACCTCAATCTATCGATCAATGCGTTAACTATCAGAGATTTATTTTCTAACGGTTGTTTTCTTGACCGCTGCTTTTCTAGGCGTACGCTTTGCAGAAGGAGCAGGCTTGGTTTTTTGAGAGCTTGCACGTGAATGCAATTCATTATTGTGGGCGGCGTGTTTTTGCATATCTTGAATCGTTTTTTGTGCAATTTGTTGGAATTGTTCACCCAACGAATTCCACCATACTGTGGGATCTATTCCACCGTACTGAGCGGAAGAGTTTGTGGTGGAATTCTCTTTATCTTCCTCCTTAGTTTGAGCTCGGTTTGAACGCGAGCTTTTGGGACCTTCATTATTTGTTGTATCGCTGGTAAAACTATAGCCTGCTTTGTTTGGCTTAGCTTCTTGTTTTCCATTTTCGGTTTTCTTAGGAAACATCCAAGCATTGGCGTTCGATTTAAAAGACTCAGATAATTCCTGCATGTTGAAATTCATCCCTTTTAAAGTGGAGAGGGTCATCTTTTGAACCTCTAGTGCTTGAATGGTTGCACCTAGGGCTTTAGCATTTTGATCCAACCAAAATTGAACAGTTTTAAGCTCCTGGATCTTACGGTCTAGCTCTTTGGGATCCAAGGTTGGAGCAATCCAACTGGAAGCAGATGGAAATCCATTTGAAGTTTTATTTTGACCCATGCTCTTTAAAAATTCAAATCCAGGCACTAATTTTTCAAAATCAAATGAAGGGGGTGTAGTCATAAATTTATATCTAATTAGGTTTACGGGTTAACACTCACCCCGAATACAAATTTTAATTAAGGGCTAGTTAAACTTCTATCTTCGCATGTTAGCACTTCATTGATAATATCTGCTGTTCCCTTGAAATGTCATATTGGTTTTTTTTGATTCTTATTTAATGCGCTAAAGAAAAATTATTTAAATTAATCACCATGCACACTTTATTTCATTTCTCTTTTAATGTAACTGACCTTGACCTTGCAAGATCGTTTTACGTTGGTGTTTTAGGTTGCAAAGAAGGTAGAAGCGCCCCAACCTGGGTTGATTTTGACTTTTTTGGCCATCAGATCTCATTGCATCTGGGCACACCATTCAAAACCGAAAACACTGGCTGGGTTGGTGAGCACAGAGTCCCGATGCCTCATTTCGGGTTTATAACTTTGGTCCCGCAATGGAAGGAGATTGCTAAAAGTCTGACTGACCAATCGATAGACTTTGTTATTCCTCCTCACATAAGATTTGCTGGAGAAGCCGGTGAGCAATGGACTATGTTTTTCTTAGATCCGTTTGGTAATCCAATTGAGATCAAAGGATTTGAATCATTTGACCGAATTTATTGATCAGGACTCAACAGATTCGGACTTCGCTCAAACTGAGTCGATCGTCCCGAGGTTGGCAGCAGAATCAGCAGAATTAGAAATACCCTTACCACCTTTGGCATCAACCGTCGCTACTGGTTCTGGGTCATTCATCGGCGCAACTCTTTGTTCAATCGCACCAAAGACACTTAGACCGTCCCGTCCCTTGGCTTCAATCTTGATTGTGTCTCCGAACTTCATATATTCAGTTGTACATTTTCCGTCTTGAATGATTTCAATTGCGCGTTTTT
Source organism: uncultured Burkholderiales bacterium (assembly GCA_903910745.1). Classification (GTDB taxonomy): domain Bacteria; phylum Pseudomonadota; class Gammaproteobacteria; order Burkholderiales; family Burkholderiaceae_C; genus Limnohabitans. The sequence goes on along the minus strand of CAIWAO010000100.1, from coordinate 13,762 downwards.
CTGCAATACAACTGTAGCCTTTGGGCCATTCTTTTTTTCCATTCTTCTCTACAGCCTTATTACTAACAGTTCCACTGCCGAAAATCGAACCTGCCCGAATATTTCTAGTCCTGGCGGCGTGGGCGATTAACTCTCCAAATCCAAATGTCATATCAGTTCCTGCATCACACATTCCTACGCGTCTTGAATTCCAAGTTGAGTTAACCGTCAAATGCAAACGCCCCTTGATCCAAACATCAGACACTTCATCTAAAGTGACCGCGACGGGTGAAAATGCTGTTGAGGGCTTACTTTGATAAAAACCAAATCCTTTGGACACCTCGTGAAGGGTTAACTCTCTCAGCGAAACGTCGTTGGCTAGCATTAAAAGTCGTACTGCAGAGACAGCATCTAGCGCAGTTGTTTGCATTGAAACATCTGCAGTGATGACGGCAACCTCTGCTTCGAAATCAATACCATAATCTTCACTTGGACAGCGTATTGGGTCTGTTGGACCCAAAAAATCGTCGCTTCCCCCTTGATAAATCATCGGTTCAACATATAAATTCTCAGGAACGCTTTGACCTCTAGCACCTCGCACCAGTTCTATATGATTCAGAAATGCAGTACCATCGGCCCATTGATAGGCTCTTGGCAAGGGCGCCATGCACATTTTGGTATCAAAAGCAAATGCGTGTCTGGCTCGGCCGTGATTTAGACTTTGATAAAGGTCTTCGAGTTGTGGACTTATGAAATTCCAATCGTCCAATAAATCTTGCATTTTATTTGCAATATGGGAGGCATAATGCGCCTGGGACAGGTCTTTAGAGACTACTATCAATTGTCCATCTCTGGACCCGTCTTTATAAGTTGCAAGCTTCATTTGATGATTGTATTTCTGAGAAATGGTTTATGAACGTCTAAACTGTATCTTAAGAAAATTAGCCCTTTGAATAATCTATTTTAGGAGACTTCTTCTTACTTTAATTCTGATTTAATCGTTCATTTTAGCGGGGCTATTAACCTTTAAATTATTTAGCTCCGCTGATTGGAACATAATGACAACAGGCATCATGATACGCTCAATATGACACGTCATTTAATCAGGGATTTTCTGTAGATAAGGCTCCGGTTTGCAAGTTAGGTATTAATTTTTTATCCAACATATAATTTTTTAATAACCATTTTTACGTATGACTTCAAGATCATTTCGAGCAACTAATTTTTTATTTCTATCGCGGTCTTTGCTGTTAGGTTGGATATTGTTAACCAGTTTTACAAAACCGGCACTTCCATCACCCACCAATGATTATTTAGTTATGTCTGCTACATCTTTGGATGCATGGCTTAAGCAAGAATCCGTACATTTGCGTTATCAATTAACGGGGCAGTCTCACCATATCCCGTACTCCTTACCTGCGGATATGTTTTGGCAAATATCACTAGGCCATTACAAACTCAAGTTTGAAATTGCTCATTTTTTACTTGGCACAAGAACTCAGGTCAGTGAAGGTACGGTTAATGCGGAACAAGGTATATTGCCTGCGAAATTTACAGACAAAATTAAAGCAGAAGATCACGTCATATTTAATCATACGACAGGTCTTTTGCAATTTACGACCAAAGCAGTGCCTGAGCCACTAGATGCAACGGCACAAGACCAGTTAAGTGTTATTTCTCAACTCGGCTTTTGGATTGTCAAAAATCAGGATCAAATCACTAAGGGCTCAAAGCTTAAGATTCAATTGGTTTCAAAAAACAATGCTGAACAAAGAGAGTTTCAGTATCTGGGCACCGAAACCTTGGAACTTCCCGTTGGTCGTGTAGAGACTTACAAATTTTCGAGAACTCAACGATCGTCGGATGACCAAAAGGCTACTGTTTGGCTATTAAAAAATTCAGGTCTGTCACTCGCTCGGATTCGACTTGAGGAGGAAAGTAGTGATTATGTAGATCAAAAACTATCACAAGTTGAGATGATTACAGGGTTGAAATAGTACAAAAAGTACCCATATGACTGATATAGAATGAACAATCCGAATTACGACTCCTCTATGAACACACTCTACGATTCTGAATATTATATTGTTGTGCACATGATGACTGCTTTGCTGGACTCCGAGGTCTTAGACGCTGCGGCCCCTAAATTAACCAGGCATGGTTTTGAGATTGTTGATAAACGCTCCGGAAAAGAGGTCTACCTTGAGGGTGGATGGGCTGAGTTATTTCAACAACACATTACAGCTTGGCACGAGAATTCACCTTCTCAAGAGGAAGTAGAATATACTTTGTCTAGATTCGCTGAGCTCGCTCAGACGACTGTCACTCTTCACTAAAGGTTTTAAAGTTTTAAGACCTTGAACCCTTTGTAGTTGCTGATTTTTTTCGATCATTTCCTGCTATGAACAAACCCCACTCTAAAATTACCAAAGCCGTCTTTCCAGTTGCAGGTCTTGGCACAAGGTTCTTGCCTGCGACCAAAGCATCTCCTAAGGAGATGTTAGCTGTGGTTGATAAACCGCTTATCCAATACGCGGTAGAAGAAGCTTATGCGGCTGGAATAAGAGAAATGATCTTTGTTACTGGGCGTAATAAACGCTCAATTGAAGATCACTTTGATACGGCATATGAGCTCGAGAGTGAACTTGAATCCAATGGAAAGAAAGCATTGCTTGAATTAGTTCACTCTATCAAACCTGATGACATGGACTGCTTTTATGTAAGACAGCCCAAATCCTTAGGCCTTGGACACGCTGTTTTGTGTGCTGAAAAGCTAATCAACGATGAGCCTTTTGCTGTTTTATTGGCTGATGATTTGATGATTGGTTCTCAACCCATATTAAAACAAATGACTGATTTGCACTCTCAATATCAGTGCAGTATTTTGGCTGTTCAAGAGGTTCCTAAAGAGGAAACTCAACGTTACGGTATTGTCAAAGGCGTTAAACACGCGGAGCGATTGCTTGATGTATCTGACTTTGTAGAGAAACCAAAACCTGAGGTTGCTCCAAGCAACTTAGCTGTTGCTGGTCGATATATATTGACCCCTGCTGTTTTTGGTCACATCAGACAGCAGCCAAAAGGTGCTGGAGGGGAGATACAGCTGACGGATGGAATAGCAGCGCTCCTGGGCAAAGAAAAGGTCTTGGCATACAGCTATATTGGCCAACGATACGACTGCGGAAGCAAGTTAGGGCTTTTGCAAGCTACTGTTGATTTAGGGCTTGCACACCCAGAGCTAGGTTCAGAGTTTAAGAACTGGCTTGATAACAGATCCAAGCTATAAAGTTGGGCTTTGAAGCACTTAGATGTTTAGTCAAAGTGCTCTGCATTATTTAAAGTAGGAGCGGTTTGGTCCTTCGCAGATAACATTGGCGTAATGCTGTTGGGCCACTCTATATTAAGAGTGGGGTCGTTCCAGATGAGACTGCGCTCATGCTCTGGGTACCAGTAATCTGTAGTTTTATACAAAAATTCAGCACTCTCACTGAGCACTAAAAAACCGTGAGCGAATCCAGGTGGTATCCACAACTGACGGTGATTTTGGGAGGAGAGGTGAACGCCCGTCCATTGCCCAAAATTAGCTGATGACTGTCTTAAATCGACAGCTACATCGTAAACTTCTCCGGACACGACTCGGACTAATTTACCCTGCGGGTGTTTAATTTGGTAGTGTAAGCCTCTAAGTACACCTTTTGCAGATTTGGAGTGATTGTCTTGTACAAACTCAACACTTAAACCAACAGACTGCTCGAAATCTCTCGCATTAAAACTCTCAAAGAAAAACCCCCTTGCGTCTCCAAACACCTTGGGTTCGAGCATTTTAACTTCTGGTAAATTGGTAGGTATGACGTTAAAGGGCATGATGTTTAAGATAATAATTGAGGATTCAAGCTAGGTTTTGTAAATACTGTCCGTAGCTGTTCTTAGCTATGGGTTTGGCCAGCTTAAGGAGTTGCTCTGTATCGATCCATTTTGAGCGCCAAGCTATCTCCTCAGGGCAAGCAACCATTAGCCCCTGTCTTCTTTGAATGGTCGCAATGAACTGCGCAGCCTCAAGCAATGAGTCATGTGTTCCTGTATCTAACCAGGCAAATCCGCGCCCCATAATCTCAACACTGAGTTGTTTATTCATTAGATACTGGCGGTTGACATCCGTAATCTCTAACTCACCTCTTGGTGAGGGCTTTATTGAGGCTGCAATATCGCAGACCTGTGAATCGTAAAAATAAAGCCCTGTTACAGCGTAATTAGATTTAGGGGTTTTAGGCTTCTCTTCAATTGAGATTGCTTTTTTGTTTGAATCGAATTCAACCACACCGTATCTCTCAGGGTCTTGGACGTGATACGCAAATACACAGGCTCCGTGATCTTGGTTATTTGCATCTTGCAATTGATTAACCAATTCGTGGCCATAAAAAATATTGTCTCCAAGCACAAGCGCACTTGGCTTGTTATCAACAAAATCACGTCCTATGATAAAAGCCTGAGCCAATCCATCTGGAGAGGGTTGAACTGCATATTGAATGTTCATCCCCCACTGAGAACCGTCTTTCATCAATTCTTCAAATCTAGGCGTGTCTTGCGGGGTGGAGATCAACAATACATCTCTTATGCCAGCAAGCATTAAGGTCGCAAGGGGGTAATAGACCATTGGCTTGTCATAAATAGGCATTAACTGCTTAGAAACCGCTGTCGTCACAGGATAGAGACGGGTACCAGAGCCGCCAGCCAAAATAATACCTTTGCGTGGATTCATATGATTCAAGAGAATTAAATAAGTGAAGAAATCAGTTTATGTTGTTAAGTTTTATTTTACTTAACTCAGCATCTACAAGGCTCTCCCAATTGGGCGAGACAACACCGTAAGACTGAGCTAACTTATTCATGCTTAACACTGAATTTAAAGGCCTTTTTGCAGCCTGAGGATACTGCTCACTGGGAATGGACAAAATATTTTGTGGATTTAATGCAAACTCAGTTCCCATACCTTGCTCTATTGCTTTTTCAATAAGATAGCTTGCGTACCCATGCCAACTTGTAGAGCCAGATGCAACTAAATTAAATATTCCCCAATAATCACTACTCCTATCCTTAGGCGCATCACCATAAAATAAGTTTTGACTCTGAAGAATTTCTATGATCTTTATCGTTGTTTGAGCAATAAAACTTGTGCTGGAGGGGGCCCCACATTGATCATTGATTACCTTGATTTCACTTTTTATTCTTGCAAGCTTTAGTATTGTTTTAAGAAAGTTACTGCCGTGTGCGCTAAAAACCCAGGACGTTCTAAAGATCAAGTGTTTAGAACAGTTTTTACTAACCCCTTCTTCACCGAGCAACTTGGTGGCGCCATAAACAGATTGTGGGCGGCAAAGATCAGTTTCTAAATAGGGTCCCTTTTTTAAACCATCAAACACATAGTCAGTTGAATAATGCACAAACACGCTTCCCAGACGCTGTGCCTCCTCAGCCATGATAGCTGGGGCAATTGCATTGATGAGATGTGCTAATTCAGACTGAGTTTCAGCTTGGTCGACCGCTGTGTACGCAGCGGCATTGATGATGAGCTCAGGACGGATTTTTTGAATGATTGTTCTTATTTGCTCTGCATCAGCTAAATCACACTCTAGTCGCCCAACTGGGGTAATATTTAAAAGATGAGTTGTTTGATCTTTTAAACCAAATTCATGAATGAACTCTTGTCCCAGTTGCCCGTCTTTTCCAAATAACAAGATATTCATTGAAAATTTTTCCTATCAAATGCTCTTGTTTCGGATATGTAGCTATACATATTGCTTAGCAACCCAGTCTCTATATGCGCCTGAAGTGACGTTTTCGGTCCACTGCGAATTGTTTAAATACCAATCTACTGTCTTTGCCATTCCAGTCTCAAAAGTTTGCGCTGGACGCCATCCAAGCTCTCGCTCAATTTTGCTCGCATCCATCGCATAGCGTTTGTCATGACCAGGTCTATCCGTTACAAAGGTAATTTGATTTTTATACGAGGTACCATCAGTTTTCGGCATCTTCGCATCTAAAAGGTCGCAAATGGTATGAACGACCTGGAGGTTAGCTTTTTCGTTACATCCTCCTATGTTGTAGGTCTCACCTACCAAGCCTTTTTCTAACACGCACCTAATTGCAGAACAATGATCCGTCACGTACAGCCAATCACGGATTTGTTGGCCGTCCCCGTAAATTGGGAGTGGTTTTCCCTTTAAGGCATTGTGGATAACGAGTGGGATGAGTTTTTCCGGGAAATGATAGGGGCCGTAATTATTACTGCAGTTCGTTGTGAGTACAGGCATACCGTAGGTATGCAACCATGCTCGCACGAGGTGATCACTCGCCGCCTTACTCGCAGAATATGGACTATTGGGCTCGTAGCGGTGTTGCTCTGTAAAAGCTGGGTCTTTGGCTCCAAGACTTCCGAACACCTCGTCTGTTGAGACGTGTAAAAATCTAAAACTTTCCTTTTCTTTTTGAGCTAATGTATTCCAATAATTTCTAGCGCACTCTAGAAGGTTAAACGTTCCAATAACATTGGTTTGAATAAATTCTCCCGGCCCATGAATTGATCGGTCAACGTGGCTCTCTGCAGCAAAATTTATTACTGCTCTTACCTTGTATTTCTGCAGTAATTCGCTTACCAGTGCTGAGTCTGCAATATCGCCCTTCACAAAAATATGGTTGGAATTGTCTTTTAAAGACTGCAGATTTTCTAAATTACCTGCATAAGTTAACTTATCTAAATTAACAATAGGTTCAGAATTTTGCGTTAACCAGTCCAACACAAAATTTGATCCAATAAAACCTGCGCCGCCTGTTACTAAAAGCATTTTTCTAATCTCTAATTTATAAAATTAATTTTTTAGATCTATGTAGCTAAAAAACATTTGGCCACATGATCTGATTAGGTCATAAACCTAATCCCCAATTGTTTTTGCTTCTTTTCTCTTTTTTTCACTACTTTGCCAGTGCCAAGCATCTTTGCACATTTGCTCTAAGTCTTTTGTTGCCTGCCAGCCAAGAAGTTTTTTAGAGAGTGCTGGGTCAGCGTAGCACTGAGCAATATCACCACTTCTCCGCGCAGCTATTTTGTAAGGAATCGTTTGTCCACTTGCTTTTTCAAAAGCCTTAACCATCTCTAGGACTGAGTAACCTCTACCGGTTCCCAAATTGACTGTTATCAGTCCTTGCGTTTTCTCTAAATAGGTCAGGGCCGCCAAATGGCCATTTGCTAAATCTGTGACGTGAATGTAATCTCTGACGCCGGTTCCATCGGGCGTATCATAATCGTTGCCCCATACATTAAGGTGTTCTCGCATCCCTGCGGCCACCTGGGCAACGTAGGGCATTAAATTATTAGGAACTCCAAGCGGGTCTTCTCCAATGAGTCCTGACTCATGAGCTCCAACTGGGTTGAAATACCGCAACCTGGCAATTCTCCAAGTAGAGTCTGCAGATTGAACATCTTTTAATATTTCTTCAATCATCAACTTTGTTCGTCCATAGGGATTTGTTGCCCCAGTTGGAAAATCCTCTTTAATAGGAACTGATTGAGGATCTCCGTAGACGGTTGCTGATGAGGAGAAAACCATTGACTTGGGCCCAACTTGCTGCATGACCTTCAATAGCTCTAAGGTCCCAACAACGTTATTCTCATAATAACTAATTGGCTTCTCGTTTGACTCGCCTACAGCTTTTAAACCGGCAAAATGAACCACTGAATCAAAATTATGTTCCTTGAATATTTGCTCTAGTAACACCGAATCTCTGATGTCACCTTTTACAAAACCAGGCTTATTTTTAGATAATTGTGTGATTCTGTCTAATATTTGAGGTCGACTATTTGACAAGTTATCCAATATAGTTACCTGGTACCCAGAGTTGGATAAAGCTACACAAGTGTGCGAGCCAATGTAGCCTGCCCCGCCTGTAACTAATATGTGACTCATTTTATTAATAAAGTGTAAGAATTGATAAGGAATTATGCTTTTTAAGGATGGTTTATTTTCGCTTACTTTAGACAATTTTGTTCAAAGAAACTAACTTCTGCCATTTGTATGCACATTTTGTCATCTAAAACTACAATATAGAGTATGAATACATATATTTTGAATCTTCACTGCCCCGACCGACCCGGTATTGTCCATGCAGTAACTGCTTTTTTACTTGCCCAGTCTTCCAACATTGAAGAGGCTGCGCAGTTTAACGACTCCGTCACAGGTCTTTTCTTCATGCGAGTTCGGTTTGCTAGCCCAACTGATTTCGCCTCGTTAAAGCAAGATTTAATTGCTTTTTCCCAAACTGAGAACATGGAATGCGCTCTTCACAATGCAACTGAGAACATGAAGACAGTCATTTTCGTGAGTAAAGACGGTCACTGTCTAAATGATCTACTTTTTAGATGTAAGAGTGGTTTGCTTGGTTTAGATGTTAAAGCAATTATAAGTAATCATAAAGATTTTTACCAACTCGCTGCAAGCTACAACATTCCGTTTCACCACATATCCGTATCTGGATCTAGCAAAGAACAAGCAGAAGCTCGTCAATTTGAGATTATTCAATCAGAAAATGCCGAACTTGTGATTTTGGCTAGATACATGCAAATTTTGTCTGATGATTTTTGCAGAAAACTCTCAGGCCGTGCAATTAACATACACCACAGTTTCTTACCGAGTTTCAAGGGTGCTAAACCCTACTACCAAGCGCATGACAGAGGCGTAAAATTAATTGGTGCTACTGCTCATTACGTAACGGCAGACCTTGATGAGGGACCGATAATTGAACAAGATGTGGCCAGAGTTGATCATAGCAAAAGCGTCGAGGATTTAACAGCAATAGGACGCGACACTGAGAGTCAGGTTCTTGCTAGAGCGGTCAAATGGCATAGTGAGCATAGGATTTTAATTAACGGCCATAAAACAGTTGTGTTCAAGTAAAAAGACCATGTCTGAAATCTTAGAAAATATTTCCTCCACTGCTGAACTTCAAAATTCTGTTGTTCGTGCGTTATCCAAAGTTCTTGATCAACAAGACATCCTTTTCACGCCTGAGGACACTACCCCTTATGAGTGTGACGGTTTAACCGCCTATCGACAGCGCCCCTTGTGCGTAGCGATCCCAAAAGATTTAAACCAGCTACAACAAGTATTGAAAATTTGCCACTCCCTCAACGTCCCTGTAATAGCCAGAGGTGCAGGCACAGGCCTATCCGGTGGTGCAATGCCCAGCCCCAAAGGGGTAACCTTGTCCATGGCTCGGTTTAATAAAATACTTAATATCAACCCACATGCACGAACTGCCCTGGTTCAGTGCGGGGTTAGGAACTTGGCCATTAGTGAGGCTGTATCGCATTTGGGTCTTTATTACGCTCCCGATCCATCTAGTCAGATTGCTTGCACTATAGGTGGAAATGTTGCAGAAAATTCCGGTGGCGTTCATTGTTTGAAGTATGGACTCACTCTGCACAACGTTTTGAAGGTCAAGGGTTTCACGATTGAAGGCGAGCCAATCGAATTTGGCTCTGAAGCCTTGGACACTCCGGGCCTTGATCTTCTTCCTTTGATCGTGGGCTCTGAGGGTATGTTAGCAATTACAACCGAAGTAGTGGTTAAGTTGACACCAAAACCTGAATTGGCACGCTGCATCATGGCCAGTTTTGATGATATGCGCAAAGCAGGAAATGCGGTTGCCTCAATTATTGCATCAGGCATCATTCCCGCAGGACTGGAGATGATGGATAAACCCATGACTGCTGCTGTTGAAGATTTCGTCCATGCTGGATACGATTTAAATGCTGAAGCCATTTTGCTTTGCGAGTCTGACGGAACCCTTGAAGAGGTTGAAGAAGAGATTGAGCGAATGAGAACAGTTTTAAACAACAGTGGTGCAACAGCAATTTCGGTCAGTAAGTCCGAAGCCGAGAGGCTTCGCTTTTGGAGTGGTCGTAAAAACGCTTTCCCTGCTAGCGGTCGCATAAGTCCTGACTATATGTGTATGGACTCCACAATACCCAGAAAACGTTTGGCTGATATTTTGCAGGCAATAGCACAGATGGAGCATAAATACTCATTGAGATGTGCAAATGTATTTCATGCGGGGGACGGTAACTTGCATCCGCTCATCTTGTTTGATGCGAACGACCCTGACCAATTGCACAGGGCTGAGCTCTTTGGAGCTGATATTTTAGAGACTAGCGTAAAGATGGGGGGCACGGTAACCGGAGAACACGGTGTAGGAGTTGAGAAGCTCAACAGCATGTGTGTTCAGTTCAGTGCGGATGAGTTGGAGCAAATGTTCAGTATCAAGCGGGCATTTGATCCTAAGGGGTTACTCAACCCAGGCAAAGTGATTCCCACTTTGCAGCGCTGTGTGGAGTATGGCCGCCAAGTTATTCACCACGGACAAGTCGCACACCCAACGCTTCCTCGGTTCTGAATCTTTATTGTTATCAAAAGGTGTTTTAGCAAACAACACAGTGCATGAGTGAGTAGTTATTTTTTCCGCTCACCGAATATAGCGGTCCCAACTCTGACCATTGTGCTGCCAGAACTAATCGCAGCCGAGAGATCCGCGCTCATTCCCATAGATAACGTATCAAATCGGTCAGAGTTAAGCTCAGATTTGATAGATTCAAACAATTGTTTGGTCTTCAAATGAACTCCCACTTGATCGTCCCAGTTTGGCTGGGGGTCTGGGATAGTCATCAAACCCCGAAGTTCTAAGCTGCTCATTTGTCCAATCTCTTTGGCCAATCCAAGTACGTGAGTTGGATCTAAGCCTGATTTTGTGGGTCCCCCGTCTATATTAACTTGAATACAAACCTGAAGCGGGCTTAGGTGCTTGGGTCGTTGTTCGTTTAGTCGTTGGGCGATTTTGAGCCGATCTATGGTTAGAACCCAGTCAAAGTGTTCAGCTACAAGTTTTGTTTTATTACTTTGAAGTGGCCCAATAAAATGCCAAATTAAATTAAATTGGGGGTGAGTGCTTTTTATGAGACTTACTTTTTCCACACCCTCTTGAACATAGTTCTCTGCAAACTCTTTATGACCAAGTTCCGCGATTTTAAGAACTTCAGAAGCCGCAAAATTTTTGGAAACTGCCAACAGTGTAATTTCACCTGGCTCTCGATGAGCCATCAACGCGCTTGTCTCAATATTTTGTTGTACTTTGTGAAAATTAGACTGTATTAAATCCGTCATGTTGTACTAGCTTGTGAATTTGGTACTTTTTTGCTCTATTCCAATGAGTAATTATCCTTGAAATGCACCGGGGGAAATCCCTTTATACTTTTGATTGGCTACACAACGACCAATTTAAGATCTATCATTACACTTTCTTTCAATTTCAAACTTCAGCTATGTCAAGTATCAAACCAAAAACCTACGAATCCACTCCCTCAGTTCAAGTCTCTTTCATTGGCCTTGGAGTCATGGGATATCCAATGGCCGGTCATCTAGCAAGTGCGGGTCACGCTGTGACGGTTTATAACCGCTCAAGTGCCAAAGCGCTTGCCTGGACTAAGGAATTCGCTACGTCAAAGGCTCCAAAATCTGCCCCAACACCAAGAGAGGCAGCGGCGGGATCGCATATTGTATTTTGCTGCGTTGGAAATGACGATGATCTGCGCTCTGTAATTTTTGGTAAAGATGGTGCTTTAGCTGGCATGAAGCCTGGATCAATTTTGGTTGATCACACAACTGCTTCAGCTAACGTGGCTCGCGAAATTTATACTGCAGCGAAGGCTCTTGGTGTTGAATTCATTGACGCGCCGGTATCCGGGGGGGAGGCGGGTGCTCAAAACGGGCTGCTAACGGTAATGTGTGGTGGTGAGTCCACGCCTTTCAATACGGTTTCTCCAGTAGCAATGGCTTTTTCTAGAGCATTTACTTTGATGGGCGAATCGGGAGCCGGTCAACTGACAAAAATGGTTAATCAAATTTGTATTGCTGGACTGGTTCAAGCCCTAAGTGAGGGTGTGGCTTTTGGAGCTCAAGCGGGCCTTGATATGAACCTAGTTCTTGACGTCATCGGAAAAGGTGCGGCTCAAAGTTGGCAAATGGATAACCGAGGAAAGACCATGGTCGCAGATCAATTTAACTTCGGTTTCGCTGTTGATTGGATGCGCAAAGACTTAGGTCTTGTAATGGATGAGGCAAAGAGGAATGGAGCCAGGGTACCCGTTACAGCTTTGGTTGATCAGTTCTATGCTGATGTTCAAAAAATGGGCGGTAATAGATGGGATACATCAAGCCTTATCAAAAGGCTTAAGTAACGCGTTTTACGGACTACTCTTCGAAAAAGGGCGTCATGATTTCATGACGCCCTTTTAAACAGATTTTTGGGTTTTGCTATTTTGACCTAGCGCCTGTCTCAGGCTGAGGGGTAGAGGTTGCAGGGGGATTTAACACCCTGAGCTCATCATCTGACATTAACTGAAAAACTTTGGTTACTTTCTTTACGCCGCTCATATTGCGAGCAATCTCAGTTGCTTTATTAGCCTCATTTTGTGTGACTCTGCCCATTAAATAGACATTTCCTTGCTCAGTTACGATTTTAAAACTGTTGACCATTAAATCTTTGTTATCTATGATTGTGGCCTTGATTTTTCCTGAGACAAGTAAATCGTGAGATCGATCTGCAAAACTGGAGTTTGGTCCAATCGTTAACTCGTTAAGGACTGATCTAACATTTTCTACCTCACTGACTAGTTTGGCAACTGATTGGCGATCTTTGTCATTGGAGACTTCACCCGTTAACAAAACTTGTAAATTAAAGCTATTAACGTTGACATGTGCTCTGTCACCAAACACATTCCTGATCTGTGTTGATGCCCTTAGTTCAATTGACTCATCTTCCAACTGAATGCCAGAGGTCCTTCTATCACTGGCTACGGCCACAGTACCAGCCATTCCTCCAATGAGAAGGGGCGCACAACCTACAAGAGATGTTGTAAGTAAAGCACACAATAAAAGGTAACAAGCACTAGTTTTTTTTATATTTTTCATAAGTTATCCGATTCTCCTAAGAGTTGATAGTCCACTCCATCGCAAATACAGTGCAGAGCAAGTAAATGTACTTCTTGAATTCTCGCCGTACGCTCGCTTGGCACACAAATATTTACATCTGTTTCTCTAAGAGTTTGAGCAATTTTACCGCCTCCTTTACCCGTTAAAGCAACTACCGTCATCTCTCTTTCATGGGCAGCTTGTATAGCGGCAATCACATTTGCAGAATTTCCACTGGTAGATATTGCTAAGAGCACATCGGTGCTTTGCCCGAGTGCTCTGACTTGTTTTGAGAAAATTTGATTAAAGTCATAATCATTACCTATAGCAGTGATGATAGAAGAGTCTGTGGTTAAAGCTATTGCCGCTAGTTCCGGTCTTTCACGCTCAAATCTTCCCACAAATTCAGCTGCAAAATGTTGGGCGTCTGCAGCTGACCCCCCGTTCCCACAGGCGAGAACCTTTCCTCCACTTGTTACACTTGAGAGTATTGCTTGGATAGCGGCAAAGATAGGTTTATTAAGTATTTGAGCAGCTTGGTATTTCAAATCTGCACTATCTATAAATTGCTGTTCAATGCGTTGTTCTAACATTTAGGCTCTTCTTTTTTCATCTTTTGATAATTTTAAACTGGGCGCGCTCAGAAAGTAAGTGCAACTTTTTTAAAGGAAAATGTTGCATGACTAAAACCTACAAACAACTGACAATGGATGAGAGAACTTTTATTCAATTGGGACTGATGATGGCTTTAAAGCCTGCTCAAATTG
>CAIWAO010000099.1 GCA_903910745.1 uncultured Burkholderiales bacterium | reverse complement strand
AGTCGCGGGTATTTCACAGAGTTGTTGAGTAGCTTGATTGATCAGCTCATTTCGATCGGCGCCATAAGCTTCTTGAAATTGACAAAGGTCTTGCGCTTTTAGAAATAAAATAGTAGGCCACAGCGTAATCTTCTCAACGCTCCAAGAGGCCTGAGTCAGGCCAAATAAAAAATACAATGAAATAATTATATATTTCATATTGTTTTTTCAATTTGAGATACATCACTAAAGTAGACCAAAAATAGCATTAATAAAAGTAGACCATTTATTTAATGAAAATAATATAAATACGAATGAGTTCAGCCGCACATTCTTGCAAATATCATTCCTGTACTGCCAATTGAAGGAAGTAAAAAACCTCCAGCCTTAGCACGCGTCTCTAAATCAGTATAGTTCTCCTGCATTAAGGTCATACATAACTCAGGCGTTTTAGAGTCCATTAAATCATCCATTAATTTGAGTCTTTCTGCTGGAGTCATTAATTTACGCATGATTTTTAAATGAACCTTGTGCTCCAACATATACCCCTTAGGCAATTCATCTGTGTTTACTAAATTTTTCGAACCTATATCAATCACGGGCATAGATTGAGAATTGGCTAATTTCATTGAAAATGAAATAAAGCCAAGAAAAATCAGCAAAAATAAATACTTATGCATAAGAGTGTGAATGTTCAATATCTTTACAAATCAATTTTTTTGTGGAAATCTTAAATAAATTCAAAAAAAGAACAAACAATTGAGAATAAAAGTTCAATACTCGTTAAACCAAAATTACATAGTCAAAAAAACTTAAGACTTTACTTTTCCTCTGGCCGTATTTATTGCCAAATTGCTTGCGTCTAAAGTTGCCTTTGCAAATGCATTGGAAAGTGAATTGATTGGATTTTCAGAATCTGTTATTGTTTTTAAAGCTTCATGAGTTAGCTCACTTTGCTCCTGACAATGAGATTTACAATTTTCAATTAATTCGGAATTCGCCTTGCATCCAAGTTGATAAGCCGAGGTTGCAAAATTTGTATAGTCCTGTACTTGACTCGCAACATCTTTAGTTACTAACTGATGAACTTTTGATAAGTCTTTAACCGTTAAAAGCTCATGAGTCCTCTGATGCGCTGACTCTAATGCCTGCTTATTTTGATTCAAAATAAGTTCTATTAGTTTGAGAGAATGTTCGTGATATAAATTTGAAATTGCAAGTGTTCGATTTAAATATGAAGTTTGAATATTTTTGTACGCATTCATAGCTTTAGCCTTTATTTAATGATTTCAAAATTTAACAATTAATAACCAATACATTTACCAATCTAATTCGATTGAATACTGAATGCTTTCAAATATTTTTAGCTGATTAAGGGACTAAATATTTCAATATTTCAATATTTTCAAAAAATACCAATTAAATCTACTGGAGTAGTAGGATGAATCTTATATATGTTTAAGATTTTTCAATTGACTATTGTCAAATGACATTGACTTTGTTGAATATTTTTTTGATAAAAAATCTCTTATGATTTATCAATCCCTGATATTATTAGTTTTAGTGCTTGAGGGCTCAAATCCATGATCTTTAGTTCGCACCTCCAACCTATCAAGTCCTCCTCATCCTTCATGAGTGATAAGGCTTTACCTGGTACATTTGCTTTACGCAGTCAGGTCTTGTTGCACCACCACAAAAGGAGGTTGCTTAAAAAGCAGTCCCAAGCTCGGTTCAATTATGACCGAATAATTCACAACGATGTATCAGGCAATTTTTGGTCTAGTGCCATAAATAAACTACATTTTTAATTTCGCTGATCCCATAAGGAAATTCAAAATCTCTTTACAGTAATCGACTCATCTATAAATGAATAGAAAGTTATTTTGTTTTGATTCAATAAATATGAAGCAACTCTTCACGCATAAAACATGCAGACTATTAGTCCTGATTTTCAAGACAACCATTTTTGAATTTCTAAATTATCACTAACTAGGCTTCTTTGACGATTTCGCGTAATTTAAATTTCTGAATCTTCCCTGATGGCGTTGATGGCATTGCATCTCGGATGATAAGTTTTTCAGGAATATATTGATTGGCGATTTTTTGAGATTTCAAATAATCAACCATACTTTTTAAATCTAGTGACTCCCCGGGTCTTAATACAACTACTGCGCAAGCTCGCTCACCCAAGCGCTCATCTGGATACGCAACAATCGCAGCCATTGCAATGGCTGGATGACGGTAAAGCAATGACTCAATCTCAACAACGGGAATGTTCTCCCCTCCTCGGATGATCACATCTTTGCTGCGCCCGGTGATCCTTACGTAGCCATCTTTGTCCAAACGAGCAAGATCACCTGTATCGAACCAG
Source organism: uncultured Burkholderiales bacterium (assembly GCA_903910745.1). Lineage (GTDB taxonomy): Bacteria > Pseudomonadota > Gammaproteobacteria > Burkholderiales > Burkholderiaceae_C > Limnohabitans. The sequence goes on along the minus strand of CAIWAO010000099.1, from coordinate 10,839 downwards.
CCCTGGGCGTCGGTACCGTTAAGGTCTTCTCGCTTTAAATATCCACCAAAATTTGAACACGATCTCACAAATAGCTTTCCAGCTTGTCCTGTGGGTAATTGAGCACCAGAATCGTCCACCACTTTTAGCTCCACACCCTCAAGAGGTAGGCCATCGGTTGTAAAAGCCCTCTCATCGGGATCGTCCAACTCTATAAGCGTTACTGCTCCGTTTTCTGTCATACCCCATGCGGAAACAATTTTAGTACCTAAAACACTTCTAGCTTGTTCAACCAGTGGACCTGGTATGGGCGCTCCTGCGCATAAAAAAGTCTTTAAAGTTGGCACCTTGTGTCCAGATTCACTGACCGTCTTAGCTAGATCGGTTAAAAACGGAGTCGATGCCATAGTAAAAGTGCCTCCCTCTGAGCGAATTAAATCAATTGCTTTCAAAGGATCCCAGATGTCTAAAATTACTGCACTAGCCTTGAGCATTATAGGCATCATCAGACCATACATAAAACCAGTTTGATGCGCCATGGGTGAAGCCATAAGAACGACATCATTTTGATCTAGACGCAATCTTTCAGCATAGGGAATAATATTTGCCATTGTTGTATTTGCTGAATGCATTACGCCTTTGGGTTCCCCCGTCGTTCCAGATGTATAAATTAATTGAGTAATGTCATCGGGACTTGGTCGATTCTTAAAGAGGATTTCTTTAGCTCCCGCTTCGCGCTCCCACTCAGGATCACTCAATAGTGCCTCAAAGCTATTGCCACCTCCTCCGTTGACTACGACTATGTGTTGCAAGTGAGGCAAACTGGGTTTTAATCCCTCGGCCATCTTCTCATAATCAAATCCTCTAAATATTTTTGGAAGGATAATTACTTTAGCCTCGCCGTGCTTGAGCATGAAGGACAACTCCCTTTCACGAAATATGTGCATAAGCGGGTTCATCACAGCGCCTATTCGTGAGCATGCCAGGTAAGTAACAGTAAATTGCCACCAATTTGGAAGTTGGCACGCTACGACGTCATTAAGCCCAACTCCAAGTTTTGTGAGCCCTAAAGCTACCCTATCGGCCATATTTGATAGCTCTGAATAAGTGAACTCAGTGATCACGCCAACTTCAGACCTAACTGCTTTCAATGCCAACTTGTCAGGGCAACTCTTGATACATGCTTCAAGATCATCATTGATGGTCCGGTCGTGCCAAAAACCTTTGGATATACTCTCTGCCCGACGAGGGGGTATCAATACTGCATCAAATTTCATGACTGTCTCCTATTTTTCTTTTTTTTGATTATGCTGGAACAAATTTTCTACCAGCACGAGTTCTTGCAATGATAGTTTTCATAATTTGCGCTGTGCCGTCACCAATCTGAAAACCCAGTACATCTCTTAATCGTTGCTCCATCAAACCACGGTCATAGCCACCGTGACCAAAACAGAGTAAACATTGATGGATCACGTCATAGGCGAGTTTAGGTCCCCACCACTTAGCCATACCAGCCTCTGCGGTGTGAGGATGTCCTTTGTCCTTTAACCAAAGACCTTGCAAGCACAACAAACGAGCGCCCTCCACTTCGGTGTCAAATTGAGCAAGTGGATGCGTAATCCCTTGAAACGCAGATAAGGGTTGTCCAAAGGCTTCTCTTTGTGTAATGTATTGCCAAGTTTCCTCCAAAGATACTCTGGCAACGGCTAAACACTGCAAACCAATCAAGGACCTGGAGAAATCAAATCCATGCATGACCTGCACGAATCCCTTGTTTTCATCACCCAGTCTATGACTTAAGGGAATTCTGACATTTTCAAAAAAAATAGAACCACGCCCAATTGCTCTTTGCCCGTGACAATCAAAGCGGTTTGTGGTGATGCCCTTGGTATTCATTGGAACTAAAAGTGCTGTTACCCCGTGGGCGCCGTCCTCTGGTTTTCCTGTTCGTCCAAAAACAATGGTAATGTCCGCTTGATCGGCTGCAGAGATAGAGGTTTTTTCACCATTAATGACGTAACTGTCCCCTTCTCGATCAATTCGCAAACGTAAATTTGCAGCGTCCGAACCTCCTCTTGGCTCTGTTAATGCAATAGCGCAAATCACTTCCCCTTTTGTGAGCTTTTGAAGCCAAGGCTTAACCACATCTGGCTGACCGTATTTAGAGAGGATTTGTCCATTCAAGGATGCCAGCAAGTTTAGATAAGAAATACTCAAATCCGCTCTCGCAATCTCCTCATGAATAACCCCAGCGGCAAGACACCCCATCCCCAGTCCACCAAACTCCTCAGGGAGTTCAGGACAAAGAAAACCAAGCTCACCCATTTCCCTTAAAAGACTTTTATCAAGCACTCTGGTTTTATCTCGCTCTAAAAATCCAGGCTTAATACGCTCGTCTGCAAATCGTCGAACGGTGTCGGCGAGCGCTTGGAGATCGTCATTTATGTAGGGATTCGTGTTCATGGGTGTATTCCTTTGAATTTATATTATTTAGCGTACTTTCTAAATTCGGGTTTACGCTTTTCTTTTAGTGCATTAACGCCTTCTCGGGATTCTTCGGTGTCATAGTAGAGTTTTAAAGCGTACATCCCCATTCCAGCTATTCCAGCTTGGTGGGCCGTATCCATGTTAAAACTTCTCTTGGCAATAGCAATCGCTGTTGGACTACGTTCACAAATCTCTTCTGCCCACTTTTGTACTTCTGTATCAAGTTGGTCATGAGGTACACAAACGTTGGCCAAGCCCATAGCAACAGCCTCTTGCCCACTGTACCTGCGGTTAAGGTACCAAATCTCACGAGCCTTTTTCTCACCCACGACGCGCGCTAAAAAGGCAGTACCGTAGCCAGGATCAACGGATCCCATTTTGGGGCCAACTTGGCCAAAAATAGCTTTTTCAGAACAGATGGTTAAATCACAAATTGTGCAAAGAACGTTACCCCCGCCAATCGCATACCCTTGAACCCTAGCTATGACGGGCTTTGGAACATCACGAATTGCAGTGTGCAACTCCTCCATAGGAAGACCTATTGTGCCTCTACCGTCATAATTTCCGTCATGAGCAGATTGATCACCACCCGTACAAAAGGCTCGGTCCCCGGCTCCAGCTAAAACAATAGCACCAATACTTTTATCGTATCCAGCCTTGTTTAATGCTTTAATGAGTTCATCACACGTGGTTCCTCGAAATGCGTTCATTTTGTCGGGGCGGTTAATGATGATCCATGCAACGCCGTTTCGATTTTCATAAATAATATCTTCAAAGTTCATAATTTCTACCTATGTGTTTAATTTAAATTTTTGTATTTTTGTTTTAACCGTTCATTGTTAAACCGCCAGATACGCTTAGAACCTGCCCGGTGACGTAAGCGGCATCATCACTTGCAAAAAATAGGATCGCACCTGGTAAGTCCTCTGGCTGACCAATTCGTCCAAGTGGAATTGCGCGAGTAAAGGCTTCCATAAGTTTCTCTGGATTTCCTGCACCTTCCTTGTAGTCTGCAAATAGAGCGGTATCTGTTGGTCCTGGACAAACAACGTTTACTGTGATGTTATGCCTGGCATGCTCACGAGCAATCGTTTTAGAGAATGCTACCAACCCGCCTTTGCAAGCCGCGTAAACAGCCTCACCCGAGGATCCAACCCTGGCGGCGTCAGATGCGATGTTGACTACGCGACCAGATTTACGAGCAGCCATAAAGGGCAAGACAGCATGGTGCATGTGCAAAGCACCCGTTAGGTTGATAGCGATCAACCGGTCCCATTGATCGGGAGTTGTTTTGGTGAATGGTTTAAATACATCCCATCCCGCGTTGTTTACCAAAACATCTATAGGGCCAAGAGAGGCCTCAACAGCATTTACAGCCTTGTCAACAGCAGTTCTATTTGTTATGTCACACTCAAAAGCAGTTGCATGACCACCAACTGCGGTTATTGCAGATGCGACTTTGCTTGCAGCCTCTAAGTTCATATCAAAGACAGCAACCTTGGCTCCCTCTTGTGCAAACCTTTTGCAGCTAGCCCCGCCTATCCCGCCTCCACCACCAGTAACGATCACTACTTTTCCTGAAAATTTACTCATCTCGATCTCCCGTTTGAATTACTGATTAATAGTCTTGATTTCATGAAAATGAAATAATATGTAAATACATTGCTATATATTATGCTTGACGCACCTTATAATTAAACTAGATTATTTGGAATAAATCTAATGAATAACCCTACCAAAAAAAATAGCAGCACTCGAATTGATCTGGCAAATCGCTTATTTTTTAGACTCTATCAATGTACCAATATGTTGCACAAAACTGGTACTAGAGCCGTTGAAGAGGAGGGGTTAACAACCCAACAATGGGCGGTACTAGGAGCACTGTCCCGGCCCTCAGCTTCTGGAGGTATGAGTGTGGGCGATTTAGCAAAATACCTCAAAGTAAGTCGTCAAAATTTGTCAGGGCTTCTGGGAAGAATGGAGAGGGATGGCAATATAGAGTTGGTGACTTCATCTGTTGACAGACGATCTAAAAATATATCGATGACTTCTAGGGGGCGTCATACCTGGGAAACCGCAGCGTTACCGAAAATTAGAAATTATTATGAAGCTGCACTCATTGACTTCTCTACAGACGATCTAACTCACACTCTACATTACCTATTGAAATTATTATCCAACATGGAGAAGATTGACAAAGTTGAGGATTGATAATTCGACAACGCATTTAACGGCTTAAATACAGTAAGGGTTTAATTACCCCACCGATTGACAGGGGGACAAAACCAGATCTTGCCGAACAGTTAGGCTCTATTTATGCACCAACTTCTTGTACTAAGTTTGATTACAAACTATCAACAAGTTATATTTGATAAGTATTGACTTTAGATAAATCAATCCCAACCAGTACCCATTTTCCTCCAAATTGTTCGGGTAAATTAACTTGCCTTTAAATAGAGAATTTTGCTACTTAAGAGGCGATACAGCGGTAGGCATTGCAATAGTTGAGACCATGTCAGTTGTTAAATGTGCTGGGCCTCCTTTAGGTGGCCAAATACCCTGAGCGACAGCATCTGCACGAGCTTTACTTCTAGCATCAAGGCTTGGATAAGCCCAAATATTTGTAAATCGTAGGGGACCATCCAAAGCCAGCATAGCAACTACACAGGGAGATATTTTCTCCCTTGCTGGAACGGATTGCTCCCACAAGTCAATGGTCGGTTGCACTCCACCAGGTTTGATACCGTAGGTACGTATTTCATAAACCGGCCCTTGAATTTTCGACTCAAAAGTCGGCCTTGCAGGTTTCATCCACGGGAAACCTTGATAGCTGTGCTGCTCTAATTTTATAAAAACTTCTCCGCACCCAAAAGGACTGGCGTTTTGTTGAGTGCGAGTTCTTTCCCCTTGAAGAGTCGCCAAGTCATCGAATCCGCGCAGCACTATCATTTGGTTAAGAACCCCAATATCGGTAAACCAACATCCCAGTAGTTCTCCCTGTCCTTGAGCGCAAAAGGTTTGAACATTCGTTGCTGCCTGTGCGGCTGTACCAAAGGGAAGTGTCATCGTTGCAAGCTCATAGTACATTGTTTTTCCTTGATTAAAATGTTGATGTGTATTTAAGCCAGCAGCGTGATGAGCTGCAATAAATCCAAAAGTCATCGCTGGTCCCAAAGTGATTCCACCGCTCGGGTAGTTACCACTCATGACGCTGGTTAAATCATTTCCGCCAGCGTAAAGCCCCTCTATTGGGATATTATTCTTGTCCAGCACTTGAGAATACTCATTGCCTCTCAAACCAGCAAAGGTACCCAAACTGCCAGCAACAACTTTAACGGCGTAAAAAGGCCCCATTTCTATTTTCCCCATACACGGATTTGAACCTCCTCGGCTTGCATCTCCCTGCATTTTGTTATATGGGGTTTCTCCCTTCTCGAAGTCTGCATCGTACCCAGTCTGAGCCAAATAGTTATAACGTTTAACTGTCGATAGGAGTTTGCTAGAGTCTATTCCGCAAATTTGAGCCAGTTCCTCAATCCTCGTTGCTCGTTTTAAATACCCGTTTGCAATCATTGCCCCCATTGGAATGGGGGCGGGCTTGACCGCTCCTAATCCATAACGACAAATAAAGTCGTGATCAACAATAAGCCATGCTTGTATTTCTTCACCTTTGGGCAATGATTTGATCAAATCACTCAAGAAATCGAAATACGAATTTGCCTCATTGGTGAAGCGATAACCGAAACGGCTTACAGCGATAAGACCAGGCTTACCCCTTTCAAGTAAATGAGGAAAATGGGTAAACGATTGATTGCCACCTAATTGGGGAACAAGAGACACCGGAGCAAGTGCTGCCGCACTCCTGAGCCTGGTCTCAACCACCGCACCAACCGCCTCAGCCATTCTCATGCCGTCGCCCGTGTTTCCTCTAGATGCCGCAGAGAAATGCTTTAAACCAGTTGAGTCATGCTCAAGCAATTCACTCTTTCGCTTGGCGTCATGTGGAAATCCGCCCGTACCAAGCAAGACCCCACGCCTGGATTTAATAACTAACTCTTGGCCACCATGAATAACAACTGCGCCGATGACTTTTGAATTCTCATTAATTAGCCTTAATGCAGGAGTATTGACTTTTATCTCAACTCCCAAATCAAAGGCTGACTTGGCAAGCCCAGCAATTAAAGCATTACCATTGACTAAATACATTGAGCGGCCATGAATCAAAAAATCAATAATTTGTTGAAACATTCGCCTAAAGACATAAAAAAATGAATTGGCGCTTTTAAATGCATTAAAGAAATGTCGCATATCAGCACCTGAGCCAATTCCCATTCCGAAAAAAGTTGTCTCCTTAAGTGGGGGTTTTAAGTTTTTGATATAAGAGCCAAGTTTGCGTCCATTAAATGGTGCTGCACATACAGATCGCCCACCTTTGGCAGCATCTATAGTATTGCCGTGAAAGTCAGGTATGGCGTTACCGTCTATAAACTTTAGCGATGTGAATGCCTCAAAGAAACGGACCATTAGGGGACCATTTTTTAGAAAAGCAATTACCCTTTTTTCATCAAAGAATTCACCCAATTCATTCTTCAAATAAGATAACGGTTTATCTATTGACTCAGCAATTCCCGCCCTTAATGCAAGAGGGTTTCTAGGTATCCACATCCACCCCCCTGACCATGCGGTGGTACCACCGAACTGAGGATCTTTTTCAACAACAATTACTTTTAGGCCTAATTCAGCTGCCGTCACTGCAGCCGAAAGTGCACCTGCTCCTGATCCAATGACTAGGAAGTCACAATCCCATTGGAAATTAGAGTTTAAATTTGAATTGGAGTTGATCATTGGATTGGTCAGGTCAGGCCAGGTCAAGCATGCTTACAAAGCGTATATTGGATCTAAGCGCGGATGACTCATGCTTCGAGCAAGTAAAGGTGAGGCGCCACTTGCCGCAGCCAATTGAGCTGAACAGGAAAGCAAATCTGGAACCACTTTAAGCATTTTGTTTTGAGTAAATCTAGCAGAAGGTCCAGCCACACTGATGGTCCCCATAGGGAGATGTCCATTTAATGCAACAGGGACCGCTAAGGCGTTTAAACCAATTGCGTATGTCTCCTGTGTTAAGCTGAAACCCTTTTTTCTTGACTCTTGCAATGCCTTTACAAATGCTTTCAGACTCTTAGGAGCGTTTGGACCAAACTCTTTTGCACTACCCAATCCTTGTTTAGATACAAGTTTAATTGCGTCCTCATCTTTCATAGTAGACAGCCAGGCCCATCCAGATGAGGAACATGACAACCTGGCAATACTTCCCATGTCCGGATCGTAACGAAGACCTTGACGAGAACCTTGTGCTCTAGCAACCCAGGTTAACCTGTCTCCATCCACTATGGCAAGTCTTACCAACTCTCCCGTTTGTTCAGCCAATCTGTCAAGCAAAGGTTGGGCAACGTCAAAGACACCGGATTTGCTTAGGTGGCTAAGCCCCATTGATACCAGTTTAGTGGTGAGTATGTATTCCCCGCCCTCTTTGACCTGCTTTACATAACCGTACTTAATTAAATCTGCGAGTAAACGGTGAGCAGCACTCTTAGGAATATTCAGTTCTTTTGCTAATTTAGACAATTCAATAGAGTTGTCTTGAATGGATAGCAATTCCAAGATTCCAAGCGTCCTCTCCAATACTCCACTCATACAGATTAAAGCCTTGTTATTTTGTGTAATTTGGTTGTGTTCGAATTACTTAATTAACTTAAATCTTAGCATAAAATTTATAAAATAGCAAAAAAATGGAACAACGTTCTATTTTTTGATAAACTTGAAAATTGTTAAATTTAAAAAATTAAATACTCAATGTTAGAAAACTTAAACGGTGCTACCCGCGTTCACATCATTGTCGGGGATCCAATCGCTCAGGTTAAATCCCCTTTTGGAATGACAGAGGCTTTCGAGGCCAGGGGTAAGAACTCAATTTGTATTCCTGCACATGTCTCAACGGAAAATTTAAAGCAGTGGTTTCAAGGTGTCTCTCATGCTCAAAATGTCGACGGTGTAATAGTTACTATTCCACACAAATTTGAATGCTACTCGCTTTGTAATACACACTCAGAGCGTGCAATTTTTTTAAAAGCAGTTAATACAATTAGACGAAACAAAGACGGTACTTGGCATGGCGATATGCTTGATGGGCTTGGTTATGTTAATGCGATCAAAAAAAATGACTATCATTTGAAAGACAAAAAAGCCATGTTGATCGGTGCAGGAGGCGCCGGCTCCGCGATTGGTCATGCACTAATCCTAGGCGGCGTTCGGGAGCTAGCCATACATGACGAGGACTCAGTTCGCCGTGACGCGATGATCAAAAAACTACAAAACCTAGGGATGGGCAACGTTAGTATTGGCTCCAACAACCCAGATGGTTTTGATATTGCCATCAATGCTTCCCCAGCGGGCATGAAACCAGAGGATAAATTACCTATTAATATGATGAATATAAACTCTAAAATGTTAGTTGGATGCGTTATCACAGCTCCTTCAGTGACTAAGCTAATTGAAATTGCAAAGAGTAAGGGCTGCAAGACAACGACAGGAGCTGACATGTTTGCAGAAGTACGCCAATTGATGATCGACTTTTTATTGGGGACTGAAAATTTATAATCACAAATTTAAATCAATCACAAAGAGCATTGACACTGGACTTGATCAATTTGAAGATCAAGAACAGGTAGATTTCATCGTCATAGGCTCAGGCGGAGCTGGATTTTCTTCTGCACTAAATGCCTTAATCAAGGGAGCTAATGTTCTCTTAATTGAGCTTACCCCTTATGTAGGTGGTACAACTGCTCTTTCGGCATCAACGAGCTGGGTGCCTGGCACCAAGAAGGGACTAAAGGTAAATCCCAGTGACACCTTAGAAAATGCAGCACTTTTTTTAAACAACGCTGTCGCAGGCCGCTCTGATCCAAAACTTAGACAAGCTTTTTTAGATAATGGGCATAAAGCTGTTGCAAACCTTGAGGAGAATACAGCGCTTCAATTTCAAGTTAGACCATTACACCCTGATTACCTATCTGAACTTGAGGGCTCCGTACTCAATGGTAGAGCGATTGAACCCCAACCCTTTGACGGAAAATTACTCGGACCTAATTTGACTTTAGTTCGACCCCCCATTCCTGAATTCACGGTACTCGACGGAATGATGGTGGACAGAGACGATATTTTTCACTTACTACGACTAACTCAAACTTGGAAATCCTTCATTTACAGCTTAAAAATTATCGTCCGACATTTGGTTGACAAAATATTTCAAACTAGAAGCACCAGACTGGTGATGGGTAATGCAATGATTGCTCGAATGCTTTATAGCTTTATCTCGAAAGGTGGAAAATTACTCACCTCTGCCCAAGTCACAAAGTTATTGACCAACGAAGGAGGAGTTAGTGGAGTCGCGGTTAAACAAACTCTACCTAATGGATCAACAATTTATAAAACTATTCACTCCAAATGTGGAGTAGTTTTAGCAGGTGGTGGATTTAATAAAAACTCCATCAAACGAGCTGAACTACTTCCTGGCATTAAAGAGGATTGGTCCCCAAGTGCACCCGGTCATACCGGGGCGCTCCAAGAACTGGCTATTGAAATTGGGGCGGAGATGGGATCCAACGAAAACTCAAACGCATTTTGGGCACCTGTTTCTATTCGAAGAAGAAAAGACGGTTCAACAGCAACATTTCCTCATTTTGTCATGGACAGGGGGAAACCCGGCATGCTTAGCGTGGACAGTGAGGGTCAACGCTTCGTAAATGAGTCAACCTCGTACCATTTGTTCGGTCTTGCTATGCAAGAACACAATAAAGTCATTCCATGTATTCCAACTTGGCTTATTTGCGACGCAGTAGCACTCAAAAGGTACGGACTGGGTATGATTCGACCTGGGGGCAAAGGGCTAGATGGCTTCTTAAACGACGGCTATCTCAAATGCGGCGAAACCATTTCAGACCTTGCAAATCAAATTAACGTTCCTTCTGATAACCTAATTAACACTATAAATAAATTCAATCGTTTTGCAAACTCAGGACTTGATGAAGATTTTCATAGAGGAACTACGCAATATCAACGGGCAAATGGTGATGCAACTCTAGAATTGCCAAACCCGTGCCTAGGTGCATTGAAAGTAAATCCTTATTACGCCATTGCTCTTTATCCAGGAGATATTGGTGCATCAACTGGCTTACTTACAAATGTGAACGCGCAAGTTCTCAATACAAAAGGCCATGAGATTAAGGGTTTATATGCATGCGGTAACGAAATGCAATCCATTATGGGTGGTGTTTATCCAGGACCGGGCATCACCATTGGTCCTGGAATCACATT
>CAIWAO010000098.1 GCA_903910745.1 uncultured Burkholderiales bacterium | reverse complement strand
CTTGCGACGCGATGGCGCTGTGAAAGATCCGATGATCCTGCCGGTTTCATCCCTAATTACAAGCAATCACACTGAGCGTCATGCCTATGACCGTATACTCGATGAAATTTCACGGCCATTGATGCAGTCGTTGACCGGGCTCTATGAGTTTGTACCCAATCACACACCCTATCCAGATGGCATTCGTTCAAATTTTGTATTTCATGGCAATGACAGTGCCCGACATACATGGCGACACTTAGACCTGACACGACATGTGACCTATCTGGCCCATGTGTTGGGTCGCACGATCCGCGAGGACATGCGCGAGGAATCTCGTTACATGCGCAGCCACGCCCAAGCAAAAATAGCTATCAAAGGTATCGTCGAGATGCCGGATATGCAGATTGACAGAATCATTCGATCTGCACAGAGCAATCAGGGAAAACTCTCCAAAGTTTTGGCTAAGGAAATTCCAATCCTTGATGAGCCAGGCGTTTGGGACGCAATTTTGAAGGCGATTGAACTTGCTTTTAGAGACGGATCCGAGGGGAGTGCTATGAACAAATATACAAGTAGAAATCCGAGGTGATAGCAATTCAAGTCTGATTTACGGAATCGAACTCGCGTACGCAATTTTGAGCCCAACCTGCATATTCCGATAGGACTTGGCCCCCCGGTGTCAAGGTAGTTGTCACTTTTAATCAAATGCAGAACGGGGAGGAGCAAGTATCCAAGTGTGCTGGAATACGCAGATTATGACTAAATCATAGATCAATTCCATTGACTATTAATGTATATCACGAGAAAATGCATCATAAATATAACACAAACAATTTAATGACTCATTAATGATTCAAAATGGTAAAACCTACTGAACGCCCTTACTCTCACTACAGCTTGGATGCTTTGGCCATGTTAGGGCAACTCGTGCGCGAAGCTCGCTTAAGCAAGGGGTTGAGGAGTAGTGACTTGGCCATTCGTGCCGGTATTTCTCGGGCCTTGCTTCAACGAATTGAGCGCGGAGACCCGAGTTGTTCCATAGGAGCAGTTTTTGAGGTGGCCACAATCTGTGGAGTTCCTTTATTTGAGCCTGATCCACGGCGTCTAGGGACTGCTTTAGCAGTACAACGCGAGAAAATGGCTTTGCTCCCCAAATCCGTGAGAATCAAATCAGCTGAAATTAAAGATGACTTTTAAACAAGTACCACGATATGAGGAGGCTTATGTTTGGATCTGGCTACCAAAAGCTACTCAGCCAGTCGTTGCAGGCTTACTCACAAAACTAGGGGAGCAGTTGGTGTTCAACTATGGGCGCAGCTATTTAGCAAGGCCTGACGCAATATCCCTGTATGCTCCCGAACTACCTTTACAACTGGGCCCTATTCCACTGATTCCGGGGTTAAGTATGCCTAGTTGCATTCGGGATGCATCGCCAGACGCTTGGGGACGCCGCGTGTTGATCAACAGCAAGCTAGGTGCGCATCGAGGCGAGGCCCTTGCGTTTGAACTGGATGAGTTAACTTATCTATTGGAGTCGGGCTCTGACCGGATAGGAGCATTGGATTTTCAAACCTCTGCGAGTGTGTATGAGCCGCGCCTTGCGCTGCAGCCCACCATAGAAAATCTTCTGAATGCAGCAGAAAAGGTCCAGCAAGGCATACGACTCTCAACTGAGTTAGATCAAGCGTTACTGCACGGGACATCTTTGGGTGGCGCAAGGCCCAAAGTTTTATTGGAGAGCGATACGCGCAAACTCATAGCCAAGTTCTCTGCAAGCAATGATCTTTACAGTGTGGTCAAGGCAGAGTTCATAGCGATGCGCTTAGCACGTAAAGTTGGTCTTCAAGTTGCAACAGTGAGTTTAAGCCAAGCCATGGGACGGGATATCTTGTTGATTGACCGCTTTGACCGCGTTATCAGAGATGATGGCCAGTGGAGCAGGCGTGCAGTAGTCTCTGCGCTCACGCTCTTTGAGCTTGATGAGATGATGGCTAGTTATGCCAGTTACGAAAAATTTGCGGAAATAATTCGACACCGTTTTATGGATGCCAAAAGCACTTTACGCGAGCTCTTCTCGCGTATTGTTTTCAACATTCTTTGTGGAAATACTGACGATCATGCACGCAACCACGCTGCTTTTTGGGACGGATATCAATTAACATTAACGCCAGCCTACGACATTTGTCCGCAGTCGCGCTCAGGAGAACAAGCCTCGCAGGCCATGCTCATCCAAGGTTCTGACCGCTCTAGCCAGTTGGGGACTTGCATTCAAGCAGCATCGGTTTTTCTGATCAGTCAAAAAGAGGCTATTGATATCGTCAACGCTCAAGTTAAAGTAATCTTGCAGGAATGGGAAGCGACTTGTGAAGATGCAGGTTTGAGCGCGGTGGATAAGGCCTTCTTTTGGAGCAGGCAGTTTTTAAATCCATTTGCCTTTCAAAATGCACCACATGGAGTGACCGTCCCTTTTACAGTACCATGAACACTCCCACGGCTAAGCCAGGGCTATAGCGGGGATTTCAATCAGTCAAATTCTCATGCGGTTTTTATTAAGCTACATAATTCTTGCTAGGAACTGGCTTTGGTTATTTAGGGACTATGGGTGTTGAGCAAAATTTTCGCGCATCCCCCGACTACAGCGAAGCTTAGTCGCGGGTCAAGCGAAAGGAGCCGAAGGCGACATGCGTCGCCTACGGAGGCGATTCTTGATCCTGGATATACGCAACGAGCTGCTCGATGCTCGCATGGCCACCAGCACTAACAACTCCATAGGCGCTGTTCCAAAAGCGAACTTTCCAGAAATACTTGCTCAAGTGCTGGGCAAATTCT
>CAIWAO010000097.1 GCA_903910745.1 uncultured Burkholderiales bacterium | reverse complement strand
GCAATAACACCGGTCTTTAGCGCCTTAATTAGTGCAGAGTCGTCAACAATCCCACCTCTAGCTATGTTGGTGAGTGTGGCTGTAGGCTTCATCATCTTGAGTTCACTCTCTCCTATCGTATGATGCGCTTCTTGGGTATAGGGGAGCACGAGAACCAAATGATCCGACTGCTTTAGTAATTCTTCTTTGCTCACATATCTTGCACGACAAGCCTCCTCTAAAGAGGGATCAAGTTTGGATCGGTTATGGTAGATCACATTCATACCGAAACCATGAGCTCCCCGCTTTGCAATAGCTTGTCCAATTCTGCCCATCCCCAAAATTCCCAAGGTACTGGAGTGGACATCTGCGCTTGTAAACATATCAAGACTCCATTTATTCCACAACCCTTTGCGCAAAAAATGCTCACTCTCTGTCAGTCTCCTAGCAGTTGCCATCATTAATGCGAATCCGAAATCAGCAGTAGTCTCGGTCAAAACGTCCGGCGTATTAGTCCCTTGTACATGGTGCGCAGTCATTGAGGCGACATCAAAGTTGTTGTACCCAACAGCTATGTTTGCACAAATCTTTAACTGCGAACACTCTTTAAGAACATCCTCATCAATACGCTCTGTCCCAGTCGTCATCGCAGCAACCTTACCCTTAAGCCTACTGATCAATTCGGTTTTTGAAAATACTTCATCAGCTAAGTTGTAATCAACTTCAAAGTGCTTCTCTAATTTGGTCAGAACTTCATCGTAAATTTTCCTTGCAATAAGCAATTTTGGTTTGAGTGTTGTCATATTAAGTTGCGTTAAATAATTGTTTAAAAAAGATAGTGAAGTTTCTAATGTAAATCCAATTTTGGAGGATCGATTTCAAATACTTGCCTCAAATATGCCAAATATTTTTCATCTTCACACATGTTTTTCGAAGGGGTATCTGACAATTTTGCCACTGGTTGGCCATTGCACTTAACCATCTTAATCACAATTTGCAAAGGCTCGTAGCCAAGATCGTTTGTTAAATTAGTACCTATGCCAAATGCCATAAGACATCTACCTTTAAATCGCTTATAAAGCTCAATGGTTCTTGGAACACTAAGCCCATCACTAAAAATCAAAGTTTTAGTCAAAGGGTCGACTCTATTTTTAATATAGTGCGAGATCATACGCTCACCCCAATCAAATGGATCACCACTGTCATGACGAGCACCGTCAAAGAGCTTACAAAAATAGAGATCAAAATCTCTAAGAAAAGGGCCCATACCGTAAACGTCACTGAGTGCGATACCCAGGTCTCCTCTGTACTCCCTGGCCCAGGTCTCAAAACCAAAGACCTGACTATCTCTGAGCCTAGGTCCAAGTGATTGACAGGCCTGTAAGTATTCGTGAGCCATGGTACCCAAGGGTTTAAATCCAAGTTTCATTGAAAACAAAACGTTACTTGATCCTGCAAACTGACCTGATTTCTCAGCGCCTAAATTTGCCCAAAGTACGCGCAATACTTCTTCATGCCATGATTTCGAAAATCTTCGACGTGTACCGTAATCAGCAATTCTGATGTCTTGCAAATCTTCAAAATTTAATTGCTCAATTTTCTCTGCCAACCTTCGTCTGCCCTCAACGAAATCTGGAACAGCGTGGATATTTCTAAAGTAAACCTCGTTCACGATAGCAAGCACTGGTATTTCAAAAAGGATTGTGTGTAGCCAAGGTCCCTTGATTAGGATATCTATAGAACCATCTTCTAAGGGCTCAATATTGATGTACTTTTCATTCAGTTTGAATAGCCCTAAAAAATCCACAAAGTCGCTTTTTATAAATCTTAGTGACCTGAGATATCGAAGTTCATCTTCTTGGAAGTGCAAGTTACATAGCGAGCGGACTTCGCTACGAATTTCATTAACATAGGGAGCAAGCTTTATGCCCGGGGAGCGACATTTAAATTTGTATTCAACCTGAGCACCAGGGAACTGATGCAACACCGCCTGCATCATCGTGAATTTATAAAGATCAGTATCCAATAAACTGGTAATAATCATGGTGTTGCTTTGTTAGACTGCTCAAAAAAATGGCTTACTCTTCAAACCCAGTGTGTAAATGACTCAACGCTCTCTCGAGGGGTCTTTAGAGTATTCACAACATCGTTTTGATCTGCATAACCAAGCGACATTCCGCATACCAAAAATTCATCCTCTCCAGCACCGATGAAAGGCATCACAATTTTGAAAAAAGAAACCCACGCCCCCTGAGGACATGTTGAGAGCCCGTAAGCTTGGGCTGCGAGCATGAGATTTTGTAAAAACATCCCGTAATCTAGAAAAGCTCCAGTACCCAAATCTTTGTACATCGTAAAGATAAGTCCAACAGGGGCACCGAAGAACTGGAAATTACGCTGGTGCTGGAGGTGCATTTTATCCTTCTCCCCCTTTTTAATACCTAAAAGGTTGTAAAGACTCCAACCATTCTCCCGCCTTCTATCTATATAAGGACTCACCCATTTGTTTGGATAATAAGCATAAGAGGCTGGATATTCACTAGCAAGTTCTGGATTTTTAGCAATTGCATCATGAACTGTACACACCTGAGAAATTAATACATCTTTTTTATCCCCTTCGAGCACATAAACCTTCCATGGCTGAGTGTTCGTTCCAGAGGGAGAGCGAGACGCAGCCTCCAAAACGTTAATCAAAATATCTCTTTGTACTGGGTCACTCCTGAAAGAACGAACAGAATTTCGAGAATTTATAGCCTGCTCAAGACTACAGTTAGATGGGCTAGTGGGTTGCATGAATTAAATGAAGTGTTTGTTTTAATTTTTCAGGCAGTTCTTGAACGGGCTTATTGGTTTGTCTCTCAACGTATACGTGAACCAATTTACCCCAGGCAACACTAAGCTGTTCATTTTGAGAAAAAATACCTATCGTATATTCAACACTTGCCTTACCTATCTTGGTCACCGCAATTGCTGCTTCAACAGTTTGCGGATAAACGACAGGAGCGAAATAATTACACTGTGAACTGACAACAAAACCGATGATAGAACCTGAAATTGGATCTAATACGCCGTGCTCTATTAAATGGGTATTCACTGCAGTGTCAAACCAACTGTAATAAACCACATTATTTACGTGGCCGTAGCAGTCGTTGTCCATCCAACGCGTTTGGATAGGCCTGAAAGCTTTAAAAAAATCACGATTTAAAGGAAGAGGTTTCAAAGCAACAATCTCAATCAAAAAATTTTGGTCCTGCAATCTGACTTTCAGTTGCACCGTCACTCGTCTATTTTGCCATTGAAAGTCAATTCAAATGAAAATTAGCCGAATATTTCAACCAATAGCTATATGCTAATTTGAAAGTGTTCATATTAATTTCTACAGTTTGGTCAATAGGGACTGCATATCCCCCTGCCATCGAAAATGCCAATGGAATTCCTCTAGCATAGCTCCATTCAAACACTTTTTTATCCCGCATTCTCAATCCCTCAACACTCAAATTCAAACGCCCCAGGCGGTCTCCTTCATAAGGATCTGCACCGGCTAAATAGATGATCAAATCAGGATTAAATCGACTCTCAAATATATCCAAAGCCCGGTCAAGCTCATTTAAATAATGTTCATCTTGACAACCGTCGTCTAGCTCTACGTCAAGATCGCTAATCTCTTTCTTAAATGGAAAGTTTCTAGCCCCGTGCATTGAAAAAGTAAAGACAGTTGGGTCGGACGAAAAAATGTGTGCAGTACCGTTTCCTTGGTGTACATCCAAGTCAATAACTCCTATATTGAGGGGCTTGGTTGAGCCAAATGCGCCAACACTCTTCCTTTGGTGTTCCAGTTGAAGCACTCTTGCGCAAACGGCTGTGTCATTAAATACACAAAACCCTCCCCCTCTATTTGCATAGGCATGGTGCGTGCCACCGGCAATATTGGCAGAAATTCCCTCCTTCATTGCTGTACGGCATGCCATCAAGGTTGCCCCCGAGGAAGCTCGCGCCCGCTCCACCATTCCATCAGTCCAAGGGAAACCAATCTCCCTTTGCTCAAGGGGACTAAGAGTCCCCTCAAAGACAGCATCAATGTAGGCTACATCATGAACTAGCGAAAGCTCTCCTCTTGTAACAGGCTGGGACAGTTTTAGCTCACAACCTGATAATTCAGCCTCCAAGCGTGTACGTAAAAGTTCGTACTTTCCCATTGGAAAGCGGTGTCCAGTGGGCAGTTTTTGCGAATTAGGGGTTGCGTAATATATTTTCACTGTAACTAATTGTGCCCCCAATATTCGATACCTTTTGACTACACAGCTGGAAATAGGGAATCGTCCATAAGAGCTGTACCAAAATTAGGATGCAGGCTCTAATCAACGCCTTATCTGGGTAAAAGAGTTGAAAAATCGGGGGATAACCCTATACTAATTACATGCTGCAGCGCAACATAGGCCGCAGGAAAGTAAGATTTTTAACACAAACGGAGAAACCCATGCTAACACCTGAACAATTAATATCCACAAACAAAGCAAACGCAACAACAATGTTTGGTTTAACTGAAAAAGCTTTCGAAGGCGTTGAAAAACTAATCGAACTCAACATCGCTGCAAGTAAAGCCGCCATCAATGAAACTATGAGCCACGCCCAATCTTTAATGAGCATTAAAGATCCTCAAGAATTCATCAGCATTCAAACTGCAATGTTTCAACCTATGGCTGAAAAGATGACATCTTATGGCCGTCATGTATATGACATCACTACATCAACAAGCTCAGAGTTCACAAAAACTGCTGAAGAAAAAGTAGCTGAAGCTCAACACACAATCTCTAGCCTCATTGAGACAACATCTAAAAATGCCCCTGCAGGTACTGAGTCAGCTGTTGCTATGTTAAAGAGTGCTTACTCTGCAGGTACAAATGCAATGGAATCCATCCAAAAAGCAATCAAGCATGCTGCTGAAGTAGCCGAATCTAACATTCAAACAGCTACCCATACAGCTGTTAATGCAACAAAAACAGCAGCTAAAAAGCGCGCTTAATTCTCCCCTTTTGAGATTGAAAAATGGCTCTAACCGAAAGGTTTGAGCCATTTTTCATTCAAAAGAAGTAATACTTTTCTCCTTGCTCGGAACAGTGATCAAATCAAAGGATTCCTGTACAACCCAAGACACCCTTGTTCCTGCATTTACCTCGACTATAGGAAACATTTGCCTTGCATAGTCTAAATAAAATTTAGACAGTTGACCAAGTGATGTGCTCACCCCTTGACCTACAGCGGAACCGGCCACTAGGGTTGCATTCGGTGTAACGTAACCTTGCTGTGATCCGCTTGTTGCATTAGAGTTATATGAGGGTAAAGATTGTGGAGAAAAGGCTGAACCTACCCCGGCAAACATCCCAGCCGCAGCTTCCTTGGCCAAAATAGAACCCTGCTTAGTTACTAAACGACCAGACAGCCCCTGGATACCATCAAGATCAACACCGTAAGCTTTTATTTTCGCCTCAAAAATTAAACCATCCGTATTTATACAGGTGAGTTTATCTGCTGTTACGTTGGCACGCTCAGTAGACAAAATACCAATCCCTGTCCCAGACAGAAAACAATCCGTTAAATCAGCCGCTCTCCATCCGTTAGGTAAAATCGCCGACCCCTTTATTCGTGAGATAAAGGGCGAACCGACATTATTAGCTGAAATGATGGATCCCCCAGTCGTTCCACCAGTTGCGCTAGTTCGCGCATTGATTCCAGACAACATCACAGCTTCAATCACGGAAGTAGCAGGAATAGTTACAAAATTCTTTGGCTTAATTTTTTCTGCTTGTTTTTGTGACGTATTACTCCACTGTTTAATCACACGATCATGGCTCAATGCAACAGAGTTCTGCGTATTTGGTTCAAACGCCTCTGCTTGTGAATTGATATCTTTGTATTTATCGTTTGATTTATTTAAACGATTCTGCGTATCTTCTTTTTTAAAATCTCCTAAAGGAGGGAGTGGAGTGTTAAGTTCAACATCAGAATAACGAGTAGGCGCAGAAGAGGGATAGGGTAAGGTTTTAAAAGCGGGTGCAGCTATTTGTTGTCGTCCTTGTTCAAGGATTGATATCTTATTTTGAAGAACCTTGTTTTGATCTGATATGAGTTTGATTTCCTCATTGGCATTTATAACAATCTGTCTCGTATTATCAAAATCAGCCTTTAAATCCTCTAGTCCCATGTTGCGATTAGTTTGAGGTAAAAAAGTAGAACTACTGAATGCGTCCTGATTCATGGGATTTGAATTTGATTGAGAATTCAGCCCCATTTCGTTTGAATTTGAGTTTAAACTTAAATTTGACTTGATCACACGTTGAGATTTTAAAGACTGGACTTTATGGTATTCATAATTGGCATAGAACTGCCACACAAAGAGCATGAATATAGCAATCAATCCATATGTCCATAGCTTTTTAGTCCTAGATTCTAGGTTATTCCATTTATCTTTGAGAGATGGTTTTTCAATCATAATTCACAGCCGAGGGTAATTGTTTTTTGGCAAGAATGATGATTTTTGTTCTTTCATTTTTTCTTAAAATCGGTGTCGGAAAAATAGAAATTGCTAAAACAGATTGACCATCAAATTCTTTCTCACTAATAGAGGCAACTGTTGAACCGGGGTTTTGTGCTTCGTAGACATATATTTCTTTGTTCAAATTGGACATTCGAGATAATGGACGAATCAATAAACCGTTTAAGAGGATGGGAGAAATATGATCCAATGAAATCTTAGTAAAACCTGAGGGATTTTGCTCATTTGCAACCATTTCCATCAACTGTTGGATGTGTTTAATATATTCATTAGATAATTTATCTTCTTTTATTATGTTCGATGCCGGGGAGTTATCAACTACTTTAATAACTTGTGAAACAATCAGCTTAGGAATGAGCTGAAGACTAAGCACAGAGTTTGATCCAGATTGATTTTCAACAAAAAGTTGAACAGCTCGGGTAACCCCAGATTTAAATTGGAAATAGACATTTCCACCAGATTGTTTAATTTCTATATCATCTGAAGAAGTTATAAGCGGCTGCGTAAAGGGGAGTTGCAAAAGATTGATATCAGAGTCTGAAACATATACGGACGAGGAGCCACCATTGGAAAATTCAATAATTTGACCGCGCGCAGGGTCGATCATTTGCGAACTGACTCCAGGTATCCTAATCAATCCTGGAAGAGTGATTTCTCGAGCGGCTGTGGGTTTAACAAGTAGTGACTCACCACTTAAACCTCCAAAGTCATCTGGTAACTTAGAATTTCTTGAATCGTGAGCTCTTTTTTTATTATTTAAAGGGTTTTTTCCAGTTGAGGGCTCAACATTGGATTTCAAAATATTCGAACTATTAGAATTTATTATTAAATCATTAGATAACATTTTGTTAACTGGTCTTTCACTGTGTTCGCCAACAATCTCTGCAAAAGTGTGAATGGGATGGTAATAGGACGCAGTTAACGCAATCAAATTGAAAATTAATTTATATTTATATGTTTTCAACTCTTATCCCTGTTGTGTATTTCTAACCAATTTGAATTATGGAAATCACTTCCAGGGTATGAACTCAGTGACGTAATAATAGGCTTGTAGTTGTCAACTCGCAGAGATAATTCATAAATCCACATCTGCGTTGAATTTTTAATTGCATTAACGGTATGGATTTCACCTTTAACAAAATGTTTATCTAAAAGTGGGTCATATAAATATTCTTTAAAGTCAAAGTAATATGATCCGAGTTCATGTTGATCTCTCATCTTCTTTGCCTGCTGATCTATTTGAATCGAGAGTGAAGAGTAGACCTCAGGGGCTAAAAAATTTTGAACAAAAACTTTCTCGAACTCATAGTTTGATGGATTAATTTGAGATATAGCCGAGACAGTTGCTAATATGATGGCTCTTTGAGAGCTCCTATTGATTGCATTTTTTTCATACATAACCTCGCCTGAGGAACCTGTGGAGCTCGGTATCTGCATTAATACAATTTTGTTTTGGAAGAGTCCCGTTATCGTTACAATTACCAACAATACAAATAAAATTGAATTGGTGATTTTTAAATAGTTCACCCACTTAGTTACATCATGGAGTGATTGAGTATATGTAGTGAGTTGCATTTTTATTGATTTTCCTTGTCTACGATTAGTGAGGTATTCGAAATAATTGAATTACCTATAAATAATTTATTCTGTCTATCAAATGCAGAAGAATATCCTTCGATACCGTATGAATAAAGTAATGTTTGTAAGTGCCCATTAAGTTGACCCTTATTAAATGCAACATAGGTTTTTGTGACAAAGAATCCAGCTATTACGCAAATGATAGGTAGCCACCAACTGCCGCCACTGGACAGGGGAATGGACAAAAATATTGAAATAATTAGTGGCGCAGTATCAGAGAGTTCAACGCCTAAGAATGCAACCCCGGCATTAGCCCCTCTTGGAATTTTGTGAATTTTTTTCATAATTTGTTGATAT
Source organism: uncultured Burkholderiales bacterium (assembly GCA_903910745.1). GTDB lineage: Bacteria > Pseudomonadota > Gammaproteobacteria > Burkholderiales > Burkholderiaceae_C > Limnohabitans. Next base: position 29,256 of record CAIWAO010000097.1, on the reverse strand, counting down.
CATTACTTTAATTTAAATCTGCGGAGTTAGGATCCGACGCCAAAGGGATGCAAGTTAAATGCTCGCTCCAATCTATTTTTTTTGAGAATTCAACCTCTGGTACACAAAATGAATCTTTAGCGTATTTATAGCGCGGCCAATCTAATGCTTGAAGTCTTTTTTTATTTTTAATTTCATTTTCCCGTAACTCCTGCAAATACTTTTGCTGCTCTTTTTTGAACTTTAACTCTTGGTCAATCCGCAACAAATCAAGATCTTGCGGCGAATAAATATCAAAACTAATTCGCTTCACACTACCCGTCAAAATAGCTGGAAAACTAGTCCTTTTATCTTTAACAAATTCTTCATAAATATATTCCCCATTTTTTTGGAATGAAAGGTTAACCCATCCAGATAAAGTCCTCTCATGTATTTCAAATATTTGATTTGATAAAGAGTGTGCGTAAATTTGGTTAGTTTGTAATAGCCACAGTATTATTGAAATTCGAATCGTATTACTCATCAATTTCTAATCCTCTTTAAACATCAAATAACTAATTTTTGCTTGTTTTTTTATTAGTGAGTAATTGGTTCCTGCATAAATATATTTAAGAGCATTTTGTACTGACATCTCGCCGCTTATTTTTGTAAATTCTGGAATATTGTCATTTAAATTTTTTGAGATAACAAAACTTGGTACGGTTTTAATATTAAATCGCTCAAATAATTGTGGATATATCATCCAAACAGGGCCTTTATTTTCACAGCACGAATGATTGATTTGAGAAATTCTTAATTTTGTATGTTCCAAACCGTCAGTTGAATGCTCGTCGAATCCAGAAATTACCAACGTCATTTTGACGATTTGGGCTTGCGCGCTAAGCTCAATTAAGTCTTGATCACTCATAGAAAATGATACAAACAAATATTCATCTAATTTACCTGCTTGTTTGATAGTATTAAAGAGCGACAAATCGTTTGCAAATACGCTAAACGTAATTATCTTAAAAACAATTAGAAAAAATACAGTATGTTTCATTGCAATGAACTGACTCCAGCAATCAATGAGCAACAATCTTTTTTTCTAAACACAAAGTAACCGTAATCCTTATACTGCGGTGAGGCAGCACCTGATTCTTGAAATACCAATGGTCGTGAAATAGGAGTACACATGTTGTCCGGAATTGGAAATATTCGATTTGTCTTGTACTGGCGCTTATCCATAATAAATTCTGGTACGCCTATAGCTCCGCAAGACGCCAGAGCAGTTTTTCCTGCAGTAGTTTGTTGAACCCCGGCTGCGTGAAGTTTTGCAAATATTCTTGCCATCAACAAATGTGCGACTTGCTCGGCAGTATTAGCTGTGCTTACGTTACCTGTTACCGGATACATGGATCCCCAAGCTCCAGCAGTCCAAAATAATGGAGCGAGTCCAAATCCAGTTGTAGCCGCTATTGAGTCCGGCGCCTCCGCTGCAATACTTGCAATACCAGCAAATGGATAAGCATAAGGGGTCAATATCATGGCCAACGTATCATCATTCCAAGTCGGATCAGCCCATGAAACGTAGGGTGTATCGAATCCTCTTGTATCTAGGCATGGATCATTTGAAATAATACCTAATGCAGTCATGACTGGATTTATATATTCATTTACCTGCATGAAAGCAGCCTTTGAGCTCCCTGATAGCATTGCATTGGTTCCAACAAACGCCCCATTTTCTGATGAATTGGTTGGAGGACTAATTTGAATTCCTCCAAGAAGTGGCATACAACCAGCAACATTTGTTACGTCAACCATATACATGGGCTCCCAAAATGAAGTAGGAATCCCTATTGACAGAGTATTGGAGCAACTACAAACAGCTCCACTTGCTGCTCCACTGTCATAATCATCTGAGCTTTGGGATAGATTAATCGGTATGCCAGCAATGGTAATAGGGAACATACAGTCATAACAAAGATCAGTTAACAAATTGGGAAATTGCCCTTGGCAAACTGAACCTGTCGATTGAGGTAGCGCTGAATTGCTCAATAAATAGCCATATAAAATGACAATATAGGTTATAAAAGATCTAAACTTAATCAATTTAAAAATCCCCAATCAACTCTTAGTTGATTTTTACTCTGACTAACCATCGCAGGAACAGTCGTTATATTTATTTGATATAACTTGGATAATTGATCAATAATCATTTTTCTTTGATCAAAGTAGAATGGGACATGTTTTGCACCCATCCAAATCAACCCTTGATATTTAATCCTTAATTCGTAAGCAGAACCCGCCGTCAAAACGATCTTCAAAGGTGTTTTTTTAATTAACGATAAAGCATAATCAATTTGAAGTTGATCTCGACCATCTATAAATAGAAGACTGTATTTAAGATTTGAAATTTTAAGAGGTTCAATCAATGTTCCTTTACGCACAATGATTCGGTTATGTGCGTCGACATAGTCATGATCAACTAAATATTTAATCTCAAATAGTTGAGATCTAAGAGTGTATTCAGATGTAATGCCTTGCAAGGGTTTGGGATTTTTTATATCTACAACAGATTTTTTAGCATAATTAACCCAAAATCGTTTTATTTCATTGCTGGAGTACTTATCTTCAATAGTTTGCTTGAACTGCGCCCTTGCATCTGGTCCTATCGGGTAAGTGGCTCCTCTAGTACCAAGATCTTGTGCTAAACAAAAATTTACAGTCCAAAGAAGAATAATTATTAAACTATTTACATGAAATTTCATCACAATAAAGCCCTCTTTCAATCGAGTCAGTTTCTAGGGCGTTGAATCTTTTGTATGACGCGTAAACTTTGGCAATATAAATTTCTTGCTGCTGAACATGGTTCGAGTTGTAATGGCCAATTGCAGCCCACGTATTGCCAAATTTTTGTATGTTTTGAGCAAGTATCCATCCCGCAACATCAGCGCTAGTACATGGGTTCATTAAATCATCTTGCAAAATACCCATATTAAAGAGTTTGGGCAACCATTCTGAATTGATCTGCATGAGCCCCATATCGAATGATCCGTTTTTATTGATCGAACTGATAGCCTTGGAGTTTCCTGAGCTTTCTACATAAGCCAAGGCAAGGAGAAGTCTCTTTGAAATGCGGTACTTGCTGGAAGCGGTTTGAATGCAAGAATCTACTTCCTCCTTTTGGTATAAATTTGATCTTTGATCTGGGTAGTTTTTTAAATATTTAGAACTCGCTTGCAAGTGTTCTCGGACTTCATCTTTCGCTTGGAGACTCTGTGTCCCAAAAAAACCTAAATATATGATCCACATAAAGCAGCCAATATTCCTATATTTCGCAACAAATAGTTTAAGCATCCTGTTTAAACTTCTTTGCAATAAATATTTTAGATTTTTGAATCAAGATATCACTAACAACTAAACACTCAATAAGCAACATACTCATCAAAGTATAAAATCCCAAAGTACCAATTACTATGCCTACCTCGCCTAACGTAGAAGCAGTTAGCATCATAAATATGGCCGTAATCGAGATAGCCGTAACAGTTATATGAAAATAAGTCTTCATTTTATTTCTTTACCATTTAATAAAATTTCTTTAAATTTTTGATTAATAAAATCTGCCTCTACTGCACCAATCACCTTTGATCCGTCAGAAAAAACAATAGTTGGTGTTGCATTTATTGAATATTTTGAAGCCAATGAAGCTACTCTTTGAATTGGATTGCTACAAGACTTTGGGAGCGGCTCCATTGATTGCTCAACATATTGTGTCCAAGACTTTTCTCTGTTTTCTGAACACCAAATACTGATTGCAATCTCTTCTGACAATGGATGTATAGAAATAAGTGGCAATGGAAAGATATATATAGTTACGTCTTTTATTTTTTTAAACGTATTTTCTAGATTTTTACAATAAGGACACTGTGGATCACTAAATATGTATAGGCGGTTTATACCACTACCAATTTTGATTGCATCATCCAAATTCAAATCGGATATCATAATTTTCGAATTGCTATTACCATTAGTTTTGATGTAACTCTTACTATTGGATTCGCTATTAACATTTACGTTATGACCTGTTTCAAGATTCAAAACGGTTCCTCTGATCAAATATTTAAAATCAGTTGAAATAAATACTTCTGACAAATCTTGATTTTTAATTGAATAAAAATTTTCAAATGATTTTGATATCTCTACATCCTTAACTTCAGGATATTTGGCTTCAAAATCTTCTTTAAAACCGGCTACAACAATTTTTGAAAAAACCAATATGACTAATAAAAATAATGTATTTACTGCTTTTTTCAATTTATATTCCTAAACGGTCTACTGACCTAAATCCGAAGTTATTCAAAACCACATAAACATAATAAAGAATGGCCACTCCATCCAATGCACAAGTCAGAGTAAGTAACTTATTTGAGTAGTCTTCTAATTTCATTATTCTTAGAATTAGTATTGCGATTAAGAAAACTTTCACTATTAATAGGGATAAATAAATATTTGTTTCACCCGTTATTTTCAGTAAATATGGGTTCATTTCGGTCCAACCAAGCGTTGATGCATATCGCGAAGATATTGCATCTAGAATTTGTAATGTAATCAATACAAATATCAAAGTCTTTGGTAAATTCAAAAGCAATATGTTCTCGATTCAATTTTTATCTAAGTTCTTTTTTCTACAAGTGCGAATTATTATTCGCATCTGTAGTTATAAATGGATGAATTAGAGAAATCGAATCAAATTACCTTTTTATAGATAAAAAGTTTGATCAATACGACTTTTAAAGCGTATGTCAATTTTTTTTCATTGCCCCTATCGGTAGTAGAGCAAACTATTATGATTTAAAGCTTTTTGCCCCAAACTCTTTTAGGCGTGTAGGTATTGGCTTGAAAATTTTCTTGAATATTTGCTCTATTCTCACTTGAATTGATTTGCTGAGTGGAGTCGTAGTTTGAATTAGTAATAGAGATGTCTTCTAGTGTCCATTGATCGTTTGGTTGGTTAACATTTGTAGCCAACATAGGAAGTTGCTCAGCTTTAACTTCTAAACTTGCGGTCTGGATCAATCGACCATTGATGACAGCTTGAGAATCAATTCCTATCGTCTCATAATACACATCACCCTGAACAATACTATTGGCTTCAAGATTGATGTTACTAGCATATATATTTCCAACAACCGCACCTGATATTGCGACAGACTTGCAGCGTATTGATCCAAATACTTTACCGTTATTTGTAATAGTTACTGAATCAGTGGATTTACCAAACCCCTCTACATCTCCGTAAATAATCCCCTCTACCAAAGCGGTGCCGCTAAATTCAAATTTTCCTTTGATTGTTGCGCTTGCGCTCAGGTGGTTATCAAATTTTCCATACTGAGGCAGTACAAGTGGTGCTCTAGTACTCATAGATCAATCTCAACTTTATTACTTTTTTTCAAAAAACTAGGTATTGGGAATAAATACTGATTTTGGTTCGTTGATGGGAGCATTTTCTTAGTGCTGATACTCTCTTTTGGATCACCTAAATGAACACCCATCTTTTTAGCGTAAATTTTGGCATACCAATCCATACTCTGTCCCGGTTTTTTAAAGAAATCCGAATCACCTCTCTCAATTGCCTTAACTTGTTCAGGTGACATGGCCGTTTTGCGAGCAACATCGTCAATAGACAACTCCTTACTTTCCCTGCAATGCATGAGCAATTCTCCCAAATTAGGAACATCCTCTGATTGATTGCCATATTTATTGCTCATAAGTCTGGAGTCTAAAGGTTAGAAGTACACGGCTCTCGCATTTTCTTACTTAATCAACTTAACTTTCGTTTGAAATTGATCTCAAATCTATGTAATTACCCTATGATTTAAATAGTCTTTTTCTAATTATCGAACTGATTCGTTGATTAATCCAGTCTATGAATTGTAAATACAAACTAATTCAGTATTGAAATCATATTTCCGACATTCATTTAAGCACTTTAGTACAAATTCATCAATTAAAATCATTAAAATTAACCAGGAGTTATATTGGAAGCATTTCTAATTTCCACAGGAGTAGTGGCCCTTGCTGAGATGGGAGATAAAACCCAATTACTAGCATTCATTTTGGCCGCGAGGTTTCAAAAACCATTACCCATCATAATGGGAATTTTCCTGGCCACTATAGTTAACCATGGATTGGCTGGAGCCGTTGGGGCATGGGTTGCCAATTCAATAGATCCAAATATATTACGCTGGGTTTTAGGGATATCATTTCTGGCAATGGCTATATGGACCCTTATTCCAGACAAGATCGAAGAGGAGGAAACGCAGATTGCGTCCAAATTTGGAGTTTTTGGCGCAACGTTGATTACATTCTTTTTAGCAGAGATGGGCGATAAAACTCAAATTGCAACGGTCGCATTGGCTGCTCATTTTGAAAATCCTATTTTCGTTATAGCAGGCACAACAGCAGGTATGTTGATAGCGGACGTCCCTGCTGTTTTTATAGGTAACAAATTCGCCGAGAAAATCTCAATGAAATGGGTTCACAGATTTGCGGCGTTCATCTTTGGCATTTTGGGAATAATTACTTTAGTAAATGGTTCTTTAATTTCACAACTTTGATTTCTGATCTAGCCTCTTTTTATATAGATTGCCACTTATGCAACACAACATAATTCACTCTGGTTCTCACCAACATACATTTCATGTCAGCAACCCTGCAGCCGAAAAAGGTACCGTATGGGTCATGTGGATTACAGCTTTTATGATGGTCGTCGAGATTGTTGCAGGCTGGTGGTACAACTCTATGGCTTTGCTCGCTGATGGTTGGCATATGAGCTCCCATACTTTGGCTATTGGACTGAGTGCTTTTGCTTACACACAAGCAAGAAAATACGCTAATGATCAAAGGTTTGCATTTGGAACATGGAAAATTGAAGTTTTGAGCGGTTTTGCAAGTGCCTTATTTCTAGTTGGTGTTGCGGCGATGATGATTTACGGCTCTGTTGATCGGCTGCTCTCTCCAGAGCCAATTCATTATGAAGAGGCTATTTTCGTTGCAATAATCGGCTTGGTGGTTAACATCGTATGCGCTTTAATTCTTGGTTCTGCACATGATCACCATGATCATGGGCACGCTCACGGACACAAACATTCAAGCACAAACGGACATGGGCATGGAGATGGGCATGGGCATGAAAATAGTCATACTCATGTTCATCCCATCGAAGGTCACACCCATGGACACGTTCATCATGATCACGGCTCTCACTCACTCCATAAATCCCGTTCCTCTAATGAGCACGGCTCCAAAAAACATCATGACTTGAATCTAAGGTCTGCTTACATTCACGTTATTGCAGATGCAGCGACTTCAGTTTTAGCAATTATTGCGTTATTTGGCGGAATGATTTATGGTTGGTCTTGGTTAGATCCCGTCATGGGAATAGTAGGTGCAGTCTTGGTTGCAATTTGGGCTAAAAACCTAGTCGTTGATACATCAAAGGTCTTATTAGATCGTGAAATGGATGATCCAATCGTTGAGGTTGTAAAGTCAACGCTCCAAAATGTTCCACTTACAACAGTGACCGATCTGCATATCTGGCGAGTAGGTAGTAAAGCATATGCATGCACCATCACTTTATCTACTGAGGACCCGAGTCTGCGCCCTTTGCACATTAAGGAACGCTTGCAAGTGTTAAGGGATATTGCTCATGCAACAGTTGAGATTAACCATTAAGCTTACAAGAGTGTCTTTTTTTACGCTTACTCGGGTCAAATTGAACCCTATGGACTTAGAGTTTTAAACAGCAAGGATTAATTCTCTAAGGCACAATTAAGTTATGACTAGAAAATTTATCCCCATAAACCAGGAATCATTTGATTTAGAAGATTTGGACTCTTCAAGCATTGCTTTGCCTAAAAATTTGTTGAATGGTGTAAAAGATCAATTTAATCGCCCACTAAAAGATTTAAGGATTAGCGTAACTGATAGATGCAATTTCAGATGTACATACTGTATGCCTAAGGAGGTTTTTGACTCCAATTATCAGTACCTTCCCCACTCACACTTACTGAGCTTTGAAGAAATTATCAAACTTGCGAAAAACTTTGTTCAATTAGGAGTTCAAAAAATTAGACTCACAGGTGGAGAGCCATTACTGCGTAAAAATATTGAATTTTTAATTGAGCAATTAGCAAAAATCAAGACTTTGGATGGCTCTGACCTTGATCTAACACTCACAACCAATGGGTCATTATTAGAACGCAAAGCACAGTCCCTCAAGGACGCTGGACTCCAGCGAGTAACCGTCTCACTAGATGGTCTGGATGATGATGTTTTTAAGCGAATGAACGATGTTGATTTTGCAGTCTCTGATGTTCTAAAAGGAATTGATAAAGCAGTACAGATCGGCTTGGCTCCCCTTAAGGTAAACATGGTGGTAAAGCGAAGTGTTAATCTACTTGAAATTACACCGATGACGAGTTATTTTCTTGGGACCGGTGTTACTCTTCGTTTTATTGAATATATGGATGTGGGTGCAACCAATGGTTGGAAGATGGATGAGGTCGTTTCGAGTTCAGAAATTATTAACATATTGAGCTCTGAGTTTGAAATAAAAAGCCTGGCCCCCTCAAGCATTGGAGAGACGGCGAAACGTTACAGTGTCACAGGAAAAAGCAAACAAGCCGTTGGAGAAATTGGTCTGATTAGTAGTGTTTCTCAAGCCTTTTGCGGGGATTGCAACAGGGCACGACTCTCAACGGAGGGGAGACTCTATATGTGCTTATTTGCATCCACGGGCTTTGACTTTCGATCCCTCTTAAGGGGTGGGGCTAGCGATGAGCTAATCATGCAGAAGATAGCTCAAATTTGGGGCTCCAGAAATGATCGCTATTCAGAGCTTAGAGGACAAAATGGGGCTAAAGAAAATAGCACTAAAAAAGTAGAAATGAGCTACATAGGCGGCTGAGTTTAATCGAGTAAAACACTCCAATGCACAAAGAAATTACTGGATTTATCTTATCTGGTGGAGAAGGTTCAAGGATGGGAGGAGTAAATAAAGGACTTCTACCCTATTGTGAGTCCACTCTAATAGAACACTGTATTTTGCGTTTAAAAGGACAAGTTGAAAAAATAGTAATCAATGCCAATAAAGACATTTCATTATACAAAGCCCTAGGTTATAGGGTATGGAGTGACAGCAGTCCAAGCAAAGGTCCATTGACTGGTTTTTTAACTGGACTTGAAAAATGCGGTACTCCCTACCTAATGGTTGTGCCTTGCGACACGCCTCACTTTCCTCTTGACCTTGTAGCGCAACTTTTCAATAAAATTGAGCAAACTCAAACCGACGTTTGTATGCCAATTTCGACAGATCACAACTCAACTCATGCTAGGACGAGAACTCAACCAACTTTTTGTTTACTCAAAAAAAATTTAGCATCAAATCTTAAATTGTTTTTGAGTGGTGCCAACTCAAGAGTTCAGGACTGGACAGATCAACAAAAATGCAGTTTTGTAGAGTTCAACTCCCCCCCTTATCCTGGGAATGCTTTTGCCAACTTAAACACACCTGAGGAACTAAGATCCTCCCAGGCCGAGGCAATGTTATTTAGAGATTAGAAAAGCTCATTATTACAATACCCCCTGAGCCCTTAGGACTCCCTTGTTTGCAAGTTCATCTGCTCTTTCGTTGCCAGGATCCCCTGCGTGCCCTTTGACCCAGTGCCAATCAATATTATGGGCTGAGTTTTCAACTAAATCATCAAGTTTTTTCCAAAGATCCACATTTTTAACAGGTTGTTTTGCTGCAGTCTTCCAACCCTTAGCTTTCCAACCGTGTATCCACTGTGTAATGCCTTGTCGAACATATTCACTATCTAGATATAGTGCTACTTTACAAGGCTTTTTCAAAGCAGTAAGTGCCTCTATCACTGCTGTCAGTTCCATTCGGTTATTTGTGGTCTGAAGCTCACCTCCAAATAAATCCTTTTCTACTCCGCCTGAGTTTAAGTAAACACCCCACCCTCCTGGCCCAGGATTTCCTTTGCAAGCTCCATCGGTGTAGATAACAACTGAACTCGTCAATTCAGACACATTTGATCTTTCGTCTAAATTGGTTTTTAAATCATTATTTTCCATATCTTAACTATCTAATACTTTTGAATTATTGTTCATCAACTGCACTCACTGATGTTGAGTTGATACTTGCAACTGCAGTTGTTGCGCGAGTGGAAGGTCTTTTCCAAATAGGACCCAACATTTTCATACCCCTAACTCTTTTGACGGCTTGTAAAAAATATACCGATCCTAAAATAGGCCACCACCTATCTCCAGCCTTATCCATCCAAGAAAATCTATTCAACCATTTTTGAGTTCTAAATGCAGGTCTGTAGCATCCAAAACGTCCACCCTCCACTTCAAAACTCAGCAACTTGAGCCAATCCCTTAGCCGCCAGTAACCTATGAACTCTCCTTGTTGGGGCAAAAAAAAGCTTTCTACACCAATTTTTTTATATGTATTTATTCTTTTTTGATGGAACCCCCAAAGACTCATTGGATTCAAACCACAGATAACAAGCCGTCCCTCAGGCACCAGAACTCGCTCAACTTCCCTGAGCGTTGCATGTGGATCTGGACTAATCTCTAAAGTATGAGGTAATAAAATCAGATCAAGGGACTGATCTGGGAACGGGAGAGCTCGGCTATCCAAAATAACGGAATACTTTTTCTCAAGCTGATTTAAGTGAGCAGTACCTAACTGATGGTCACTGGGGGGGGGGTGCAAATCCTCACTGTTCTCTCCTACTCTAGCAGTCCATTTATAGGGCATTCTGTTGCTAGATAAGCCATCAAGACTTGATAATCCTAACTGCAATGCGTGAAATCCAAAAATATCAGTTACAGTGCGATCAAACTGTATTTTCTCCCAGGCCATTAAGTATTGGCCTGGAGGCGTTAAAAGCCACTCTTCTAGTTCAATACTTTCTATAATCCCGTGATTCATGAAACTTATACCTTTACCCGCATTTACCGATAATTATTTTTGGCTACTAGTCAAAGATGACCGTGCTTTAGTGGTTGATCCTGGACAGGCTGAACCAGTCCTTGAAGCACTTGAAGTTTACAAGCTCAAACTTGAAGCCATTTTAATCACTCATCATCACTCCGATCATATCGGAGGATTGGAGAGTTTAAAGAAAAAAACTCAAGCCGTCGTTTATGCACCAAATCATCCAAGTATTTCGACCCCCCATGAAATTGAAAATGATGGTGAGAACTTTGAATGCTTAGGGATGAATGCTCAAGTCATTGGTGTACCTGGTCATACACTGACCCACCTTGCCTACTTTTTTTCACAAACTGCCCTAGGACCCATCCTCTTTTGTGGTGATACGCTCTTTAGTGGAGGATGCGGCAGAATGTTTGAAGGCACTCCAGATGTGTTTTTAAATAGTCTAAATAAGCTTGCATCTTTACCTGAGGAAACACTGGTTTGTTCAGCACATGAATATACTCTATCTAATTTGAAATTTGCTAAAACAGTTGAACCCTCTAATAAAAATCTTGATGAGTACATTGATAAATGCACAAAATTAAGATCAACTAACATCCCAACTCTTCCCTCTAACATAAGACAAGAATTATTGATCAATCCATTTTTAAGAATCAATAAACCCCAAGTCATTGAGAGTGCAAAAAACTTTGATCCAGATGCCAAATCTAAAGAACAAATTTTCGCAGCACTACGACAATGGAAAAACGTCTTCTAATACCCTCTCATGTCCGTTCATACCCATCCCTTTGATAGGGCTAACTCCATGCACCTGAAGAAACAAGTGATATATTTACTTTCATCCGCTACGAAAATATTAAAACCTCATTGTGTTTCTGCTTTATTTTCATTCATTTTTCTGATCCTTAGCGGCTGCGCCACTAATGTAGATTTGAATGGCCCTACAAATACGAACTCAAGTGATCGAATCAACAAAGAGCCATTGCAAAAAACCACCAACCGTCCGGTGGAACAAGTATCTTCTTTCAACACGATTCCAAATACTCCAAATACTCCAAAATTAGACACTCGAAGTAGTACCTACAAAGCGTCTGAACCTGGTCAAGCAGAGGAGTTATCACCCATACGCATTCAATCCATTAATGCAGACAAAGTAATGGAGGTTCAATTGGCTGCGGATCTGTGGGAGCGAATAAGAAAAGGATTTGCAATGCCAGACCTTGATACGGATCTAGTGCGAGAACGTCAAAACTGGTACGTCTCCAAGAATGAGTATTTACTTCGCATGACTGATAGATCGAGCAAATATCTTTACTATATCGTTGAGGAGTTGGAGGCAAGACAAATGCCAACTGAATTGGCTTTACTCCCATTTATCGAAAGCTCATTTAATCCACAAGCAATCTCTTCTGCCAAAGCCTCAGGCATTTGGCAATTTATGCCTAAAACTGGTAAAAACTTTGATTTGAAACAAAATGCATTCAGAGACGATCGGCGAGATGTACTAGCGTCCACGCGTGCTGCACTAGATTATTTACAAAAACTCTACAACCAATTTGGGGACTGGCACCTTGCACTGGCCGCCTACAATTGGGGTGAGGGTAACGTCGGCAAGGCTTTGACGCGCAGCAAAAATGCAGGAGGCGGAAACACCTATCTTGATATTAATATGCCAGCTGAGACCCGGCTGTACATACCCAAACTACAGGCCGTTAAAAACATTGTCGCAAGTCCGAAAGCTTTTGGGATTACTCTACCCAATATCCCTAATCACCCCTACTTTCAAACCGTTCCATTGCCCAGAGACATGGACGTGCGCGTTGCCGCTCACCTAGCTGATGTAAGTATGGATGATTTCACAGCTCTAAACCCATCTGCACATCAGCCTGTATTATTAGCAGGCGGTACACCGCAAATATTACTGCCTTGGGATAATGCTGAGATTTTCCAAAGAAATTATGAAACCTTCGGCGGCAGATTGGCCAGTTGGACAGCGTGGGTTGTACCCACGACCATGAAGGTATCAGAGGCTGCTAAAAAATTCAAAATGAGTGAGGCAGAATTCAGAAGCATTAATAATATTCCACCCAAAATGCTCATCAAAGCAGGCTCAGCATTACTCGTGCCAAGAGGGGATAAAGTAAAAACTGATGTATCCGTTGCAATTGCAGATACGGGTCAGGTAACACTTTCGCCAGAAATCACTCTTAGGAAATCACAAATCAGGGTTAATAAAAAGGATACCTTGGAGTCTTTTGCAACAAAACACCATATAAAACCAGAGCAACTCGCTGAATGGAATAAATTATCTTTAAACACACCACTTAAACAAGGTCAGGTATTAATTATTTTCGTAAGTTCAAGTGCTCAGAGTAAGACCAGAAAAAGTAAAACTGGCAAACACCACTAAATACTTAAAAGCTTTAAATTCTCCAACTTCAAAGTGAATTATTGGTAGACGTGGGGGGCTGCCAACGCATTAGGCGTTTTTCGATTTTTCCAACAACGGAGTCCAAAATTAATGCGCAAATGGTCAACACCACAATACCTGCAAAAACGGTGTTGACATCAAAGGTTCCCTCTGCTTGCAAAATTAAATATCCAACACCCCGAGCTGAACCCAAATACTCACCCACTACAGCCCCAACAAAAGCAAGACCAACGGAGCTGTGCAAGCTAGAGAAGACCCAGCTTGTAGCGCTCGGCAAATATACAGTTTTAAGTAACTTAGAGGCGTTAGCGCCCAGCATTTTTGCATTTGCCAATATAACTGGATTGACCTCTTTGACTCCTTGGTAAACATTAAAAAATACCACAAAGAAAACCAAAGTAACGGCAAGGGCTACCTTACTCCAAATACCAAGTCCAAACCAAAGACAAAAAATGGGCGCCAATATAACTCTGGGCATTGAGTTAAGCCCCTTGATGTAGGGATTTAATAACTCACTCGTCATCGGAGACAGAGCAAGCCAAAGTCCAGCGCCTAAGCCTAGAGACGTTCCAATTAAAAATGCCAGTATTGTTTCAAGTAAAGTAACTCCAAGGTGCACGTATATTTCACCTGTCCCGTGCAAGCCTGTTGATATCCATTCATTTGGTGCAACCGTAACTGGAACAAACCATTCAATTACTCTTATCAAAACTGCTTGTGGCTGTCCAAGAAAAAAAGCCCATTGCTCATCCTGGGCAACTAGGCTCCAAAGGGCAATAAATGCCAAGCCTAAAAGCAATTGCCAAACTCTCAGCATATTTTTTCGAGTTGGCACTGAGGCCGCTTGGACGTTTCGTTGCTCACTCAAGATATGGTCTCCCCTTTAGGGCTGAGTTGCTGACGATACCCTTTTAAGACCTCGTCTCTAAGCACAGTCCAAATTTGCTCATGTAAGTGTATGTAACTAGGATCGTGACGAATCTCTGCAACATTTCTCGGTCTTGGTAAATCAATAACAAAGTCTCCAATGGGATGAGTAGCAGGACCTGCGGAGAGGACAACAACCCGATCACTCATCGCGATTGCTTCATCCAAATCGTGGGTAATAAAGAGAACTGCTTTTTTTTGTTTTGACCAAATATCCAAAATCTCATTTTCCATGAGTTGGCGCGTTTGAATATCTAAAGCCGACAAAGGTTCATCCATCAAAATAATATCAGGATCGAGCACCAAGGTTTGCGCTAAGGATACCCTCTTCCTCATTCCCCCAGATAATTGGTGGATGTAGTGATCTGCAAATCTATTTAGTCCAACTCTGGACAGCCAATCCATTGATAATTCATGAGCTGATTTTTGCGATATGTCATGATATTCAAGTCCAAGCATAACGTTTTGCAGTGCTGTACGCCAAGGTAGTAATGATTCTGCTTGGAACATATAACCTGCCTTGGTATTCAAACCGTTTAAAGGTTGACCAAAAACACGTACTTGTCCTTTTGATGGTTTTAGCAGTCCGGCAGCGACATTGAGGAGTGTGGACTTCCCGCATCCTGTGGGACCAACCACACTTACAAACTCACCTTGACCAACATTTAAAGTGGTATCGCCAACAGCAGTATAGATTTCGTATTGATTTGAATTTGACAGAAATTCACAACTGATACGGTCAAGTTCAAGTGCGTAGTTCATGAGGCTCATCTGGCTCATCGCGCTCATCAGGCTTTAAAGCGCTCCTTAGCGCGCTGAGCAAAGGTATTGGTAAAGGTTTTGGATAAGTTTATTTTATCTGCGTGGAAATCCGTCTCGAAACTTGAGATAGCTTTTAGTGCAGTAGGAGGCGCGTCATTTGACATGATACCGTCAAGGGATATGGCTTCCTTGATCTTTGTAAACGAAGCAAGATACAGCCCCCTATCGCCCAACAAATAACTCTCCGGTACAGTTTTAATAATCTCAGAGGGGCCGGCAGATTGGAGCCACTTTAGAGCTTGAACGATCGCATTCGCTAAGGCTTGGCAGGTGTTAGGATTTTTTTGTACAAAGTCATAAGAGGAGTACAGACACGCAGCTGGCATGGGTCCACCAAAAACTTGCTGCGTTCCTTTAAGGGTCCTTGTATCGTAGATCACTTTAACATCCCCCTTTTGCTCCAACATCGTCATTACAGGATCAATGTTACTGATGGCGTCAATTTGTCCACTTCGAATTGCGGCAAGAGCACCTGCCGATGTTCCAACTCCAATAAAGCTTACATCAGTAGACTTTAAACCAGCCCGAGAGAGAATCAAATTTGCTGCGATATTGGTAGAGGATCCTGGTGCGCTTACTCCAATTTTTTTGCCCCGCAAATCCTCCAGACCTTTGTAATTTGGTAAATTCTTTGTAGATATACCAATTGATATTTGAGGGGCACGCCCCTGCAGTACAAATGCCTGGTAAAACTGATTTTTCGCTTGTAAGTAAAGTGTGTGCTCATACGCCCCGGAGCACACATCTGCGGAGCCCCCAACAACGGCCTGCAAGGCTTTTGCACCACCCGCAAAATCACTGATATCGACCTCTAGCCCTTCACTTTTAAAATATCCAAGTTGTTCAGCAATAGTGAGCGGCAAATAATAGAAGGTGGCCTTACCACCTACTGCTATTGACACTTTGGTTTTCTCCAACTTGTTTTGAGCAAATGTATAACTAGGAGAAACACTTAGCGCGCTTAAACCCAAAAGGGAGGCGCCAATTGACTTCGTGAAATCTCTTTTATTTAAAAGTTGATCCATTGTTTTAATCCCCTCTAATTCAAAACATCTTGAGAAAGTATACAAATTTGCAGAAATCTAGCTCAGACGCCTGTCTACCATCGCATGTGCAATTGTTCCAATATCAACGTACTCTAGTTCACTGCCAACAGGTACTCCCCTTGCTAAACGACTTACTGATAAACCTCTTTTCTTCAAAGTCTCAGTAAGCACAAAAGCGGTGGCCTCGCCTTCGGCATTGAAGTTAGTAGCAAGAATAACCTCTTCAACAATACCATCTAGCGCCCTGTCTAAAAGTGCTTGCACGCCTAACTCTTTGGGACCAATGCCCTGAAGAGGGCTGAGGGTACCCATCAACACAAAATAGTACCCTTTATATGCTGCTGTCTTCTCGACAGCTGATTGATCCGCTGGAGTCTCAACTACACACAAACGTGTTGGATCTCTTGATTCATCAAGACATGTCAAACAAATGGTGTCCTCAGTTAGGGAGTGACAAAGAGCACAGTGTTGAACGCAGTCATAGGCCCTTGTCAAAGCATGCGAAAGTATTTGAGCCCCCTCTCGGTCGCGTTCAATCAAATGATAAGCCATTCTTGAGGCCGATCGTTCACCTACCCCGGGGAGTCTCTTGAAAGCCTCAATGAGTGCGTCTATAGCGCCTGGGGTTTTCATGAAAATTAAAAGGGTAACTTCATTCCTGCAGGGAGGCCAGCAGATAGTTTGCCCATTTTGGCTTCACTGGTCTCTTCTACACGCCTTGTAGCGTCATTGAAGGCGGCTGTCAGTAAATCCTCCAGCATCTCTTTGTCATCTAATACTTCTGGGTCAATATGAACCCTTTTAACAACGTGCTTACAAGTCATTTCAATCTTCACTTTACCACTTGCGGCTTCACCAGCGACCTCAATTAAAGCAAGTTCGTCTTGGGCTTTTTTGAGATTTTCTTGCATCATTTGGGCCTGCTTCATGAGACCTGAGAGTTGACCTTTATTAAACATTTAGATTTCCTATTTTTAAAAGTTTGTTATTTTAAATTTTCTTCAGCTATGGGTTTTATACTTCCCATAATAATTTTTGCATCAAATTCTTGAACCATTTTTTGCACAAATGGATCACTTTGAATCCTCTCAAGATACTCTTTTTCTCTTGCCATGTTCTTAGCAATATTTCTTCTTGCTGGACTGTCCTTAACAACACCGATTTCAAACTGTAACTTGACTTTATATCCAAACTCATTCAAAGCAGTTTGAAGTTTTTCACGGTTGATCGATGAGTTCAAATTCTCACTCTCCACTCTGAGAATCCAACTATCGGGTTCACGTCCAATTAATTGAGACTGAAGTGCCAACTCCCGGTTAAGGCCCTGGACCCTGCCTGATTCTACTAATTGGTAAACAACATCGCTCCAGTAGTCTCCCTCAGCAGTCATTACCAGTTCTCTAACCAATCCAGGCCTTTGCACCTCTAGTGTTTGACTCCCCTCGGACTGAACGTGCACAGATACGGGAATCATATCAGCCACGCGAGATTCTTTCACCACAGGGTTTTGTTTCACATCAATAGCCTGAGCAGTACTAGGCGAATGAGCAGGTTTTGGATCTGAATCGTCTTGAAACTGTATATTAACGTCCTCCTCATAATGCATTTCCTTGACTGGCAAGACAATCGAGGGAACCACGGTCTCTGCAGTTATCGAGGCAGGAGGTTTGTCAGGCAGAGAATTTTTTTTAACTGCAGAGGCCTCAGTTTGCTGAGAGGAATTTAAGGGAGTTGGTTCAGTTTTTAAAGTTTTTTTTTGAGCCCCTGAAGCTTCTCTTTGATCAATTGACTTAGATACTTCAGGTTTATTTTGTTCGTTTTTAAATGCCAACAAACGCAACAAAATCATTGTTAACCCAGTGTATTCGTCTGGCGCTAATCCAAGCTCTGCTCGCCCTTGTAGACAAATACTGTATAGAAGTTGCGTTTCATCATTAGGCAACTCAAGCGCAAGATCTACGATACGCTGTTGATCGGGATCAACTGACTGGCCTTCTTTTTCTTGTTCCTTGGCAAAGTTCGGCACATTTTGAATAACTGCCATTCTTTGCAAAACACGCGCCATCTCCTCAAGGACAGAGGCCGCATTGATACCCATTTGGCGAATATTCTCACCAATCTCAAATACAGTACGTCCATCAAAATCAGCTAATGCTTTGATCAGATCAAATATGAATCCATGATCCACACTACCTAACATTTGACGAACGTTTTGCTCTCTTACCTCACCTCCACCAAATGCTATGGCTTGATCCGTTAGCGAGAGTGCATCCCGCATAGAGCCCCTGGCGGATTGGGCAATGAGCTTTAACGCAAGTGACTCACAAGGGACTTCCTCGGTATTCAGAACTAAAGCCAAATGCTCCAAAATAGTTTCCGGTGCCATGGGCCTTAAGTTAAATTGTAAGCACCTGGACAAAACAGTGACTGGAACCTTTTGAGGATCAGTCGTCGCAAGTACGAACTTTAAATACTCGGGAGGCTCCTCAAGTGTTTTTAACATAGAGTTAAATGCATGATTGGTGAGCATGTGCACCTCATCAATCATGAAAACTTTAAACCGTCCTTGAACTGGCTTATAAACCGCTTGCTCTAAGAGTTGCTGGACTTCATCTACACCCCGGTTCGATGCTGCGTCTAGTTCAGTGTAATCAACAAAACGACCTGCATCAATTTGAATACAAGCGTCACACTGTCCGCAAGGCGTGGCCGTTATCCCAGACTCACAATTTAAGGATTTGGCCAAGATACGAGAAACAGTCGTTTTACCCACCCCTCTTGTCCCAGTAAACAAATATGCATGATGCAAGCGTTGAGTGGTCAAGGCATTTGATAGCGCCGTTACAACGTGGGATTGCCCAACCAATTCAGAAAAACTTTTGGGTCTGTATTTACGAGCTAATACTATATAAGACATAGACTAGTATTCTAATACCCATAAGTCTCAAAGAAAATTCATTGCGATATTCATGTCTCTTGACGCTAGATAAATGACACAAACGCAGAAATTAATTCAAAATACTGCAAGTCGAAGGTTAGAGAGTGCGTACAATCTCAGTTGACGGGCCTTCCCGCATGGACAAGCAGCCAACCGGGTCAGGTGGGGAACCAAGCAGCCCTAACTGTAAAGCCAGTGCCGGGGTCAAGGCTCGTCAACCTTAGTTTTCAAAACAGTTTTAGAGCGCTCAGATAAGTTTTATAAATACCCCAAGCTAGCGGTACTCCGATAAAAGTCCAGGCAAGGATCAAAGCAACCATGGAGGTCTTAGTTTGTTCAGAACTAATTGAATGCCCTTCATCTGTGTTACCTGAATGATGGGCTAACTGTTTTGCACTAATTAGTTCCTCTTGCGTCATAAACCATTTAGGGTCCAAGGGCCTTATAAGCAAATTACAAATAAGACCTACAACTAACATTGCAACCAAAATATACATTGTTTGGTTATAGACCTGTGCTTTTGGTATGCCTAGATCTAGTTGATAGTCTCGCATGTAGGTAACCACATAAGGCCCAAGCACACCTGCAGTGGCCCAGGCTGTAAGCAAACGTCCATGAATTGCGCCCACCATTTGAGTCCCAAATAGATCAGCTAAGTAGGCAGGAACAGTTGCAAACCCACCTCCGTACATACTCAAGATAACGCAAAATGCACCAACAAACAAAGGTAGACTCAGGGAGGTCGCGCTGCTAGGAACACTAAAGTACAGCAATCCTCCTAAAATGAAAAAGATACTGTAGGTCACTTGTCTTCCAAGTACATCAGACAAACTGGCCCATACGAAGCGACCAATAATATTAAAGAAACTGATCAGGGCTGTGAACCCTGCGGCAATTCCTGCGACAGAGGTGAGTTGCGCTTTATCAAGCTCACTCAATTTGAGGGTCGATCCAATCAACTCGCCTGCAAATACTTCTTGAAGCATGGGCGAGGCCATACTAATCACACCAATTCCCGCACTGACGTTCATACACAGAACCATCCAAACGAGCCAAAACTGCGGAATACTCCATACGTTCTTTACATGAACACTCCCGTGAGTGATCATCGAAGATGCGCTCTTAGCTTGAGGGGGATTCCACCCCTTTGGTGTCCAATCACTTCGGGGTATACGGTAGCTAAAGGCACCAATCATCATATAAATAAAATAGATGGCACCTAAGATCAGGAATGTCTCTACAACACCCACACTTGAAGGTGTTGAGTAAGCTTTCATCAACATGGCTGCCAAGGGAGATCCGATCATAGCGCCCCCCCCAAACCCCATAATGGCCATACCTGTGGCCATCCCTCTTCGGTCAGGAAACCATTTAATTAGGGTTGAGACAGGAGATATGTACCCAATTCCCAACCCAATACCGCCTATCACTCCTGTTCCTAAGAGCACTATCCAAAATTGATGAATAGATATCCCGTAAGCAGAAATAAACATCCCCCCTGCCCAACAAAATGCAGACAGTACACCGGCTTTACGGGGACCAACACGCTCTAGCCAGCCACCCCAAAGTGCCGCAGAGAGCCCTAGGAACACAATGCCTATCGTAAAAACCCAGACCAAAGTTGAGACTCTCCAATCGCATGTGGTGATGAATAACTCTTGAAAGAATCCCACTTCAGCAGGACATTTGACGGCGTCGCTCAGACCTTGGGAAACCCCTAAGGCCTTTGAAAGAGGGAGCCAAAATACGGACAAGCCATAAGCCATACCTATGCACAAGTGAATCGCAATAGCAGCTGGCGGAACCAGCCATCTGTTAAATTCACCGCCTACAGTGATTCTGGATTTGTCAAACATATTGGACATAAAAACAAGTCTCCAGTTAGATAATTTTTAACTTTTAATTTTTAAAATTGTAATATCTATGAAGACGAAAAATAACCAGCATAGAAGGGCTTAAAGTGAGTTGTAAAGTACTCACTTAAATGAATTATTGCGGAAATTGATTTAACGCAGTGCCCGCAAAATTTTAGTGACTTTGTTGCGGTAAGCTCAGCTATTTAGGCGTTTTTATGGCTCTGTAAATCAGATTAGCGTATTTGAGAGCATATAAAAACAGCAACGCACCACAAACATTAGAGGCAAATACAACCACTATTTCATGCCAATCAGAGGCTCTTGCTGAGAGATATAGATAACTTGTTCTAAAAACTGCAGTAAAAGCAGAATGTAAAAAGACGAGTAAAAACAATTTATTGAAATTAACGTTCTCAAATGCACCAGATATATGTGTTATTTTCAACCACAGCTTATAAGCAATGACGGGCGCAACTGAGGAGAGGACGCCGAGAATGATCGCATCTTGCAGAGCAAAATCACGAATCAATACACCACTAAGTACATACCCTAGGAATAAACCAATAGCACCCACTTCGTTGAATAAAATAATGACCAGCAGCCGTAGTCCTGACAACCAATATACGGCCGAGACGAATTGACTGACCTGTAAAAACCCTAGGTAGACGTCGTTTATATAGTCCAGTATGAACCATGCAATACTAATGTAAAGTATTACGAAAAAAGAGGTTAATATACGGCTCACGTAGATATTAAGTTCCAAAATATTAAGGTTAAATAGTATCAATAAAATTTATAACTATTTACAATTTTAATGGTATTTTACTATTGCTTAACTAACACGAGCTTCTTAGAATGTAATCAAATGCAATTGTTTAATTAATGTTAGTAAATTAAAAAATTTTATGAAATCATCTACCCTGCAAGACGCATATTTTCGGTTCACACAGTTATTAGTGACACTTGAGAACTCCCCCTCATTTCCAAAGCTAGATGATGTGGAGGGTAAATTACTTCACACTATTGCAATTGCCACAAGATCAGGAAAATTATTACTGGTGGGAGATCTTATTTTTGCTAACAAATTAGGCTCACCTGCAACCCTGCATAGAAGGCTTGGTAAGTTAATTGAGAAAGAATTAATTCAGTATGCTGAGGATGCAGATGCAAGAAAGAAGTTTCTTGAATTAACGCCAAAATCTCAAAAATACTTTAACAAGTTAGGCGAGTGTTTGATGAAAGCTAGTACAACGAAGTAAGAAGACTACGAATAGGCCATAGAAATGTCTTTTTACATACTTAGCTCTCAGCCAGTCTTTACTCTAGGCCTTCAACGAATCGTTAAAAGTATTTACCCTAATCTTAAAATTTTAGAGGCTACGAACTTCTATCAATTTAAAGATATTTTGACCAACAACGAGATACCAAACTTACTACTGGTTGACGTAAGCACAGTCACTACAAATACTGAAAGCGTTTTTGCTCTGTTAAGGTCAATGTGCCCCCAAACTCCCATCATTGCATTGTGTGACTTGTCAAATTATGAAGAGCAGCAGCACTATTTGAAACTGGGTGCAACTGTTTGCCTTCCCAAGAGTGCGAGCATTGAAACAACCACGTTTACACTGCAAGGATTGTTACCCTCTTCTTCTCTAAATACCTATCCTCCAACTCAGCTCGAGCGAGCCACAGACACTGCAGTCACCATCCCGCAGGAGTTATCTAAACGACGCAGGCAATTAATTGCACTCGTGGCCCAGGGGCTCAGCAATAAAGAAATCTCTCACGAGCTGGGTATCAGTGAGCACACAGTCAAGATACATTTTGGGAAATTATTCAAAATTTTTGGGGTTAACAGTAGAACCAAAATGCTTCACTTGGCAAGAGTGCATGGGCATGTGAGTTGATATTGCACTTGCAGACCTGAGCACAAGCCGAGCAGAATCTGCAGCACCGCTTGCATATACTTGGCGAGACAGTTAGTTTTTTGCTCCAGGACAATTTACAGGCAGATTGACCATTTTTTGTTGATCTACTGTAAACGTTACTTTGCGTGACTCCCCCCGTCCGTCCAGCGTGATTCGGTAAATAGAGTCAAAGTCATTATCGGGCCAGTGTTTAACTGTTTGCGCCAACTCATTATCAAATGGGGCTATTAGTAATTTAGCGATAGCATCGATTTGGTGGTGCTCCCAAGCTACAAAGTATGTCGAATTTTCCATACCGGGTCCTAAGAGATAACTGCTTAGAGCGGAATAATTACTAAGCGAATAAGACAAGTTAACTGGCATCTCCAGACGGATCGCGGTTGGCTCAATCGTTGCCAGTGGCCTTATATAGGCATATAAGATGCCCCGGTCTGGCTTGCTCTCGGCTGGATTAGGCGCAAAGAGCTCCAGTGGCCGTCCGTACTTTGAAATTAGCACATCTGGCAGTGCAAGGGCACGTTGTAGGCCCTGGCAAGACAACTGCCCCAAGCCGGCCGCAGGCTTTTCCCCGTGCCTAAACAAAACAATAGTCTCGCTAGACCAAGCAGAGGCAGAAAACGTGATGACAATAAAAAGTAATAATTTTTTCATAAATGGAATTTTACGCTTTCACTCATACATCTAAATATGCTGAACGGCAACTTAGAGCACAGTGTTGGCTACAAGTTAGTATGGCTTAGTTTTGTTTGATTTTGATTGCTTTGGCTTAAAATACTGTATAAAATAACATATATTATGAAGCATTCGAAAATACCGTTTTCAGTCCCCTACCCAATCGAGTCAAGCCCTCTTATGCTGGATTTATGTGAGTGGCGTATGCCTGCAGGCTTTCCCTCCCCTGCAGCGGATCACACTCAAAAAAGAATCGATCTAAACGAGCATCTTATTCGCAACAAAGAGGCTACATTTTTATTCCGCGCCAAGGGGGAGTCCATGAGTGGGATCGGCATCTACCAAGACGATATGTTGGTTGTAGATAGGTCATTAGACCCCAAACACAACGATATCGTGATCGCGGTACTTAACAATGAATTCACCGTTAAACGCCTGTACAAAAGGGGCGGGGTTGTAAAACTTATTGCAGAAAACAATCTCTACCCTCCTTTGCTCATCAAAAATGAGGAGGAGTTAACGGTCTGGGGAGTCGTGACCTACAACCTTCATAAACTGCATTAGAAATCACAGCAAGATATCTTGAAAATTCAAAGACATATCCCGCAATTGGCTTTGGTTGACTGCAACAATTTCTATGTAAGTTGTGAAAGAGTCTTTCGCCCTGATCTCATCAACACCCCTGTTGTTGCGCTAAGTAACAACGATGGGTGTGTTATCTCTCGCTCCAACGAAGCCAAAGCACTCGGTATCAAGATGGGACAACCGTGGTTTGAAGCAAAGGAGCTAGAAAGAGAACACGGCGTACTGGCACTTAGCTCTAATTACGCGTTATACGCGGACATGTCAAACCGTGTCATGTCTATTCTCAGTCAATTCACTCCTACTCAAGAGGTCTACTCGATTGATGAATCTTTCTTAGACTTAAGTGGCATCAACAACCTAAGGAGTGTTAGTTACAAGATTAAAGAGACCGTTGGGAAATGGACTGGTATTCCAGTTTGCGTGGGTATAGGGCCTACAAAAACACTGGCCAAGTTGGCAAACCAAGTTGCAAAGAAGCACCCCAGATCTAAGGGGGTATTTAACTTTAACAGTCTAAGTGAAGAGCAAAAAAAAGGATTACTCTCAAAAATCGAAGTCTCTCAGGTCTGGGGGGTTGGCAGACGTTTGACAAGTCGGCTTGCACAGTACAACATCTACAGTGTTCAAGACTTGAAGCTTGCAGATACGCCGACGCTGCGGGCTGAGTTTGGAGTTGTGATGGAGAAAACGCAGCGCGAACTTCGTGAGTTACCTTGTATTGATATGACACTCATTGAGCCCCCAAAAAAACAAATCGTCTGCAGTCGCTCCTTTGGCGAAATGATCACCGACGTGAACGCGCTGAAAGATGCGGTCTCCCTTTTTGTCTCCAATGCATGCCAAAAATTAAGAGCTCAAAAGTCTCATGCAAGTATCATTCAGGTTTTTTTATGTACCAACCGCTTTCGAGCTGAGTTGGCGCAGTACAACCCTTGCATTAGCGTGCCCCTACCCCAACCGACCAATGACACAGTACACGTCAATAGATGGGCAGATTTTTTGGTAGAGAAAATGTTCAAGCCCGGGTACAGCTACAAGAAGGCTGGCGTAATGTTAAGCGAGATAACTCCTACAACACACAGACAAATGGATATGTGGGAGCAACCACAAGAGCATGAGCATGCGTCAAATGCAAAACTCATGGACGCACTTGACCAACTAAACAATCGCTACGGGAGAGGTACAGTGACAGTGTCAACACAAGGCACTTACTTAGACCGATTGGACGCGGGAGTCGGTCAGAACTGGAAAATGAAGCAGACCAGAAAGTCACCCAACTACACGACGAATTGGAACGATGTGCCCTACGCCTAAACCTGCGAAGTACTTAAGACAGAAAAGCCGGGAGCTCCTTGCTTTACTTTACTTTGCTTTGTTGGGCTTTTGAATCATAGAACCCGCAAACTTACCACCGCGGTCGATCTCCATATCGGAGTACTCAAGCGCGCCAGAGACCATACCTGAGGCACGGATATGAAGGTACTCCTCGCAGTGGATCTCTTTGTTGATTTCACCCAGAACATCCATCTCTCGTGCAGTGACTGTTCCAGTAATCTTGCCCTGCACCCCTACCAATAAATTATCCGCCTTGATCTCGCCGTTCACGGTGCCGTGGATTTCGGCCTTACCTGGAACAGTAAAAGTCCCTTGAATCACAACGCCCTCACCGATATAAATATCTTGCCCTTGAGACCTGGGTTTGCTTGAGGGGTTTGCGCCTGGATTGAAACCTGCGTTTGGATTCAAATTAGGGGCTGAATTGGAATTAGGATTGGACTTGAAAGTATTACCGACCATGATTATGTTCTCATCTAAAAAACTTGATCCATTCTAATAGAAAGTCTAAGCAATGGTGAAAATAAAGAGTAAACAAAGCCGATTAACCTGAAAAAACCATAGTATTTGATTTTCATCCGCGTGACATATGGGCGGGTACAGTTTCTGCTGTCTGTTTACAAACAAAATACAAACGAAAAACTGATTAAAATTCAGGAAATTAAATTAATTCCAATATGAAAAATTTCATCTCCTTGCTCGCAGCCCTTCTCGTGTCAAGCTTTAGCATGGGTACAAATGCTCAAGAAGCCAAAATTGGACGTGTCACGATATCGGGTGCCTACACCAAAGCAACCGTTGCGGGCCAAATGGCTGGATCTGGATTTATGAAGATTGCGGTCTCGGGAGTTAGCGATCAGCTGATTGGGGCTACAAGTCCTGCAGCGGGGGACGTACAAATGCATAGCATGAGCATGGAGGGAAACACCATGAAAATGCGGCAAATGAACTCTATTGAAATCCCCGCCAACTCAAGTGTTGAGCTCACACCGGGAGGACTGCATTTGATGCTGATGGGTCTTAAAACACCTCTCAAAGCAGGTGATAGTGTCAAAATCAAGCTTAAATTTGCGTCATCTGGTGAAGTTGAGGTGAGCTTTCCCGTAAAAGCTATGGGCGGGGAGTCCATGCACGAGCACTCTATGAAGTAAGTTTTGGTTAAAAGATCGGACTAAAAGCAAGTTCACTGGCTCAGGAAAAAGCATTTGGGGTCGATTCAAAATGACAATCCTTTAAATATTGCTGGAGCTTTGGCTTGGGTGAGTGCATTGAGGGAGTTATTTCATTAAAAGGGGGCTTTAATGCTTGATGAATTCACTAAAAGAAGCAGAATTGATTCCATCAATTCACTAAATGAGTCGATCGATCAACTTAAAGAATCGCACTCTACGCTTGTGATAACGACCCAGGCTTTCAAAGAATCCATTGCAAAAGAAAAGCAAATATTTGAGCGTCTGGTTGCAATTGATCCTAAAACACTGGAGCCTATAGAGGACAACACTCCAAATGAGACACCTGTCCCCGTCATAACAAGCGAGCCTGAGCACTCTGTTTTATCAAATGACAACCCGGCCCAAGCTCCAGTTGAGGAGGATAGCGGACTCGATATTTCTGGAACCTTGGCAACTGAGACACTTAAACCAATCGTATCAACGAATTAAAGCAAGTGATCTTTCTCCTAAAACTTAGATTTTTTTCATGATCGTTTGAAATATATCTGAATCCTCAAAATAATTCAACCAGTTAATCAAATAGCCTATAGGCTGGCTCTTGAACCACTCCATATCAGTGCGCGCAAACTGTCGAACAAACGGTGCAATCGCAGCGTCTACAAATGAGAAGTAGGCGCCCCCTAAAAAGGCTTGTCTGCTCAACAAGTCATTAAGCTCAGACAAAATCATAACGGCTAAATCTCTTTGTGAATCCCCGTTTGGCAGATCAAAACGATTGGGGTATTTGTAACGATCCAAAAGTCTCTTAAACTCACCATCGTTTGTCTTTATCAGCTTTAAAGTTTGAGATTTTGATGACTCTGTTTGGGCTAACCAATTTAGGGGATCATTATTGGTAAGTGTCCATTTCATGATGTCTAAACTCTCATCTAAAACACGCCCATCCTCGCCGGGCAACCAAAGCACAGGAACAGTTCCCTTGGGTGAGAGTTCAAGCATATGTGGTGGTTTGTTTCTTAGCTCCACCTCTCGTTGCTCGTATTCAACACCACTGACGTGCAATGCCAACCTCGCTCTCATGGCATACGGACACCTTCTAAAGGTGTATAAAACAGGTTTTGATTGACTTATTGGGCTCACGCTTAATAATCCATTTGACGCTCTGGGGTAATGATCTAAATTGTAGATCGTCTGCCCAGCGCGTTAACCTGAAGATAGAATGACTCGACCCGCATTCACCACTCAAATCTGACATGTCAAAACTACCCACAATTGTTCTAGAAACTGACCCCAACCCAACTCACGCTGTGATTTGGCTTCACGGATTGGGAGCGGACGGCAATGATTTTGTCCCCATTGTGGGTGAATTGGATTTGGAAAATTGTCCCGCTATTCGCTTTATTTTCCCAAGCGCTCCAAGTATGCCAGTGACGTGGAACGCGGGCTACGTGATGCCTGCTTGGTACGACATCACGGGCAGTGACTTGATCAGCCGCCAAGACGCTGCTGGTATCGCAAAGTCGGCCTCTGCAATAACTGAGTTGATCAATGAACAGGTGGTCAAGGGCATAGCCTGCAAAAACATTGTCCTTGCTGGATTTTCGCAAGGATGCGCAATGGCGCTTCATACGGGCCTTACGCTGTCAACCCAATTGGCTGGAATTATGGCTTTGTCTGGTTATCTTCCATTAGCTGATACATTTAAAGTAGCTGCTCATCCTGCCAACCAGACAACGCCAATTTATATGGCCCACGGAACACAAGATCCCGTGGTTGTCATTAAACGGGGGGAGGATTCTAGAGATTTGCTAACCTCACTGGGCTATGCAGTTGAGTGGCACAGCTACCCTATGCCTCACTCAGTACATCCAAGTGAGCTTGTGGATATATCTAAATTCTTGGAAAAAGTTTTTGTCTAAAGTACCAGTGATTTTTTGTATTCATTAAATCCGTTCATGCGTAATTCGCAGGCTGGACAATTTGCACAACCGTATCCCCATTCCTTTAAAGTTGATCTCTCGCCCATATAGCAAGTATGCGTGTCATTAACGATAATTGAAGTTAACCGATCACCGCCGAGCTCTGCAGCCAATTTCCAGGTGGCACTCTTGTCTAGCCACATCAGAGGGGTTTCAATAACCAAGGGTGTGTCCATTCCAAGCGATAAAGAGACCTGCAAAGACTTTAGAGTGTTGTCCCTACAATCAGGGTAACCGGAGTAATCGGTCTCGCACATTCCGCCAACTAAGCGCTTAAGAGAGCGCCTATAAGCGAGCGTTGCAGCAAAAGTAAAGAACAAAAGATTTCGACCTGGTACAAAGGTGTTTGGGAGACCAGAGGCAGCGAACTCAATGGATTTTTCCTTGGTAAGCGAAGTATCACTGATCTTACCCAGAATATCTAAATCGAGTACATGATCTTCGCCGAGTTTTAAGCTCCAGTCGGGAAAAGACTCTCTTATGGCGCTGAGCAATACCGATCGACAGGCCATCTCAATATGGTGTCTTTGCCCATAATTAAAACCAATAGTCTCTACTTTGTCAAAGTTCTTTAATGCCCAAGCCAGGCAAGT
>CAIWAO010000096.1 GCA_903910745.1 uncultured Burkholderiales bacterium | reverse complement strand
ACTCACACGAGGATGTAGTAACTACGGTAATAAGAAAGAGTATTCCCCAACGAATAATATTTGAATTTAGTTTGAAATCAAATGGCGTGTTGAGTGACATACAGTTTACGTTGAGTCGATTTTAGATTTTTCGAAATATTAGTAATATTTATTTCGATTAAACTGTATTGATATTGAAGGCAAAGATGAATAGGCGGGCCAATTTTTGGAGGCAATGCGGGTTTTACTTAGGTGCGAGAGGTTGTAATTTTACTGTGCAGTAGAGCTGAAAATGTTAAACTTTGAAGTTGAACGCAAACAAATGCCAAAATAGGTATTTGTTTCTCGAATTTATTTTTACAATACTGAAAGATAACCTTCATGTCCTATACAAATACGCAACTCTTGATTGATGGCCAATGGTGTGACGCAGCCAATGGAAAAACTTTACCTGTTCAAAATCCGGCGTCTGGTCAAGAGATTGGACGAGTTGCTTTTGCATCAAAAGTTGACCTAGACAGAGCTTTAGCAGCAGCACAAAAGGGTTTCGATGCATGGCGCAAAGTCCCAGCGATTGAGCGATGCAAAATTATGAGACAAGCGGCAGCGATCCTAAGGGAGCGTGCCCCTGAAATAGCTGCATTAATGACCCAGGAGCAGGGCAAGCCAGTTGCCGAGGCTAAAGCCGAAATCATGATGGCTGGCGATATTATTGAATGGTTCGCAGAGGAGGGCAAACGCGTTTACGGCAGAGTCGTGCCCCCACGTAACTTGGCTGCTCAACAAATGGTTTTGAAAGACCCTGTAGGGCCTGTTGCGGCCTTTACGCCTTGGAATTTTCCAATAAATCAAGTTGTTCGCAAAATGAGCGCCGCTTTGGCAACCGGTTGTTCCATCATTGTCAAAGCTCCCGAGGAAACCCCTGCCTCTCCTGCGGGGCTATTAAAGGCCTTCATGGATGCGGGTGTACCTGCCGGTGTTATTGGTTTGGTGTACGGGGATCCCGCTGAGATATCTAGCTACTTGATACCTCACCCCATTATTCGCAAAATAACATTCACTGGATCTACCCCTGTAGGTAAGCAATTGGCTGCTATGGCCGGGCAATACATGAAGCGCGTTACCATGGAGTTGGGTGGACATGCGCCTGTCATCGTATGTGAGGACGCTGATGTCGAGCTAGCAGCTCGCTCTGCAGGGGCTGCGAAATTTAGAAATGCCGGTCAGGTTTGCATCTCACCAACACGCTTTTTGGTTCATGAAAGTTTAAAGGAATCTTTTGTTGCAGCGATGGTCGCTCAAGCCCAGAAACTTAAAGTGGGTGATGGACTAATGGACGGAACAACAATGGGGCCTTTGGCAAATCCGAGACGATTGACTGCTATGGCTGAATTTACAAAAGATGCTGTTAGCAAGGGGGCAACTGTTGCGTCCGGTGGAGAGCGAATTGGAACATCTGGTAACTTCTTTGCTCCTACGGTTCTCTCTGACGTTCCCTTGGATGCAAAAGTCTTCAACGATGAGCCCTTTGGTCCTATGGCTGCGATTCGTACATTTAAGACCATGGAGGAGGCGATTGCTGAATCCAACAGATTGCCTTTTGGATTGGCAAGTTACGCATTCACAAAGTCACTCAAAAATGCCCATCTACTTGCTAAAGAACTTCAAGTGGGAATGCTTTGGATGAACCAACCTGCAGTAGCGTGGCCAGAAATGCCGTTTGGAGGCGTTAAAGATTCTGGGTATGGATCTGAGGGGGGCTCAGAAGCTTTAGAAGCATATTTGAACACCAAGTCAGTTTCAATCATCTGTGATTAAGGACTAATGAAGGCTTAGAGCCATCAAC
Source organism: uncultured Burkholderiales bacterium (assembly GCA_903910745.1). Lineage (GTDB taxonomy): Bacteria > Pseudomonadota > Gammaproteobacteria > Burkholderiales > Burkholderiaceae_C > Limnohabitans. Next base: position 1,505 of record CAIWAO010000096.1, on the reverse strand, counting down.
GGTTTTATATCAGCATAAGCAAAAGGGCCTAATTCAGTGAATTAGGCCCTTTAAATTTTGGTGGGTGGTCTAGATTTGGATCTAGATATCTTAAAGAATTACTTAGATATGGCTCCAGTAATCGCTAAATTCTTAATCATGTCTTTAACCTCATCTAGCTCTTGCTTGATGGCGTGGAACTCCTCATTTATTTGCATAAGAAGTCTTTGTTCTTCCAAATGTCTTTGAGCCTCATCTTGGATACGTTTGACCTCTTCTTTATCTGCCGCACTGTGAGCGCTGAATGAATCAACGATTGCAGCGACAAACAAGTTCACAACTACGAAAGTTGCAATCATGATGAAGATGACGAAAAAGACCCATGCGTTAGGGAATTTCTCCATAACTGGTCTTGCAATCCCGTCAGACCAACTCTCAAGCGTCATTACCTGGAACAAGGTAAAGAAGCTTGATCCTAAATTTCCGAAAAACTCAGGAAACTCTTTGCCGAAAAGATTAGTTGTAACAACTGCAGAGACGTAGAAGACGATCAACATCAAACCCATTACGGATCCCAAACTTGCCAATGATCCTAATAGACCTCTAACAACTTTGCGCATACTATCGACTTTGTTAATAAGTCGAAGTACCCGAAGAACCCTTAAAGACCGCAAAACAGCCAATGACTCTGACGCTGGTATGAGTGCAATGGCAATAACTATAAAGTCGAATAGGCACCAAGGGTCTTTGAAAAAATGTAACCCTCTGGCAAACATCAGTAAGCTTAATTCACAAATGAAGATGCCTAAAATCACGTGGTCTAACAAGTGCAGTTCTTCACCAATTTCACTCATGATCCATGGGCTAGTCTCCATACCCAGCAAAATTGCATTTAAGAAGATTAGAACAACAATCCCATGTTGCAAAAATGGCTTCGCAAGCAAATGCTCAATTTTTAATTGCCAAGCAGCTTGGGGGAATGGGTTTTGGATAGTTTCTGTTTCTGTGCTCATTCTAGATTTTTGACTGAGGTAATTGTTAGCAAAGGCAATATGATAACTAAATCTGAGTTGTGAAATGGATAAAATTCAATTTTTAAGAATATAAGTACAAAATAAGTACGTAAATTTAAAATTCCTTAATTATTGATAATTGAATAACAAAAATCTACTGATAATCGCTTAATAAGTTTGTTCTAATTGAATTTCAAAGTTGTTTGATGGTGTGAAAAATCAATTTTAAATATCAAATAAGCGAGTTAAACTACATAAGTTGTTAAAACAATGGCGTTTGATAGTTGTTTATAACTACTTTGCTGGTTACTGTTATCTTACAGAACCAGAATTCAATTAGTTATATGTTACTAATTAATACGTTTGATCTCAATTAGTTGGAGTTTGGTGCCCAGGAAGGGACTCGAACCCCCACGATGTTACTCGCTAGTACCTGAAACTAGTGCGTCTACCAATTCCGCCACCTGGGCAGTTCAGGAAAAGAGGGTGATTCTATCAAAAACTTTGCACATT
>CAIWAO010000095.1 GCA_903910745.1 uncultured Burkholderiales bacterium | reverse complement strand
GCAATCGTGTATTTAATAAGTAATAACGCAGCAAAGCAGACTCGTTTAAGAGTCCCTATATCCGTAATTCGATTTAAATTAAAAACCATAATTTCTGTATTTAGAAAAAATCAAAAAAATATAAAATTTAAGTATGCTTTGTATTTGTTTATTTAAATTGTTAATTTTCTTAAACTTAAGGCGATCCCTGAAAGAAGTGAAAAGTGTGATGAAAATCTGATTGAAAGGAAAAGTCTATCAATCAACTCTGCGACAATATGAATATAGTAAACATTTGAGTTTTGTATGAACCGATTTTTTTTGAAAACTAGAAAATATAGTTTTTTGTATCTATTAACTTTCACAATGATCTTGTCTGGGTGCGCGAGCCACGTATCTTTAAGTTCATCCAATGAAGGCAAGAGTAACACGACTGAGGTTATCAATGCCCAGAAAAATGATGCATCTTTGACAACCATTACTGGCGCTACTCCGATTTCTGACAGTATGAGGTCCCCAGGAATAGTAAATATCCCAAAAGTAAGTCCTAAGTTTGCATTGGTATTGGGCGGCGGGGCTGCTAGAGGTTTTGCGCATATTGGTGTGATTCAAGTTTTAGAGGAATCAGGAATTAAGCCCAGTATGGTGCTTGGGACGTCTGCGGGAAGTGTGGTTGCTGCCATATACGCCAGCGGTAAAACGGGGGCTCAGTTGCAACGCATTGCTGACGTGATGGATCAGTCGGCATTAACGGATTGGAATATTTCCATATTGAAGCGCGGAATGATGAGGGGGGAGGCTCTTGAGCGGTTTATTAGACAGCAGACCGGGTATAAAAATATCGAGCAGTTACCAATGCCCCTGGGTGTTGTAGCAACAGATCTGCAAACTGGCGAGGGTATTTTGTTCCAAAAAGGAGATATTGGAACTGCAGTTCATGCATCGAGTGCTGTGCCATCAATATTTGAACCTGTAAAAGTGGGCGGTAAAGAGTATGTTGATGGTGGACTTGTCTCACCTGTGCCAGTTCGGTATGCACGTCAAATGGGAGCCGATATCGTGCTTGCAGTTGATATCTCAAGTGCCCCCGAAGGCAACCCTTCAGATGACATGTTCAAAATACTTTTGCAAACTTTCAATATCATGAGTAAAAGTATCAATAGCTTTGAACTAGCAAAGGCTGACATTGTTGTTCGTCCCTCCCTTTTAGGAGTCAGTAGCATTGAGTTTGCTAACAGACAACAAAGCATAGATGCTGGGCGTGCTGCAATGAAGCAAGCGCTTCCTAAGTTGAGAGCTTTGCTAGCGAATTAAAAAATACTTTAACTTGTTAAAAAGAATCAAAAATTAAAATAGCTATGGCATCAAATAAAGCGCAAGTCGGCTGATCATTGCCTATAGTTAGCTGAACAATAATGCTGAAAGTTGAGGGGTTTTTAACAGTATTCATAGGTGCTGAAAATTGAACTGTTAATTCTAAATTTTTGTATATCAATCGAATTATTTCATTTTCCAGAAGAATTTGAAAAAAACTTTATCTGCGAGAATCGTTCAATGATTGATATTTGTCATTAACGTAGTGCGAAATTAAACCCATTGTGCACTTTACATCACTAGTATGAAAGACTAGCCACTGTTGGCCCTAAGATTTGGTTAATGCAAACCAATATCATTCTTTCAAAAGTCTTAAAAGACGCTGCTAAATTTCTCTACGCAAATCGCTTGTCAGGCTTCATAGTCTTGGCTGCAATTTCTGGATGCTCATTTGCACCTATTGGTGAAAACCGATTTGATTGCAATAGAAAAGACAATCCAAATGCGTACTGTCGCTCCATTAAAGCTGTTGAGCGCTCGACACAGGGGGAGTTGCCAGAGACGAGGTACGAAAAACGATTTAATATGCAGGACTATGACCGTGCTTATGAATTAAACGAAATACAACAAAATAAGTCTTCGCCTATTTATCTAGGAGTTGAGACTGCCGCTGTTAAAAAAAGTGATAGTGCTTTACCCTCCTACCCAATGGGAGGAGAAGACGTTTTGAAAGGAGCACCGATAAGAGTTGCACCAGTTATACAGCGTGTTTATATCAAAAGCTATGTAGACGCAGACGATATGCTTATTCAAGACCAAATTATTTACAAAGAAATAGCACGTTCTAAATGGACTGGATTTGAAGGCGGGAGCACTCCAAAGTCAGGGGTCAATTTGTCGGTTGGTTTATTGCAACCACACCGTGCGGTTTTTACCGATATCAATAGTGCACCCTTGATTGCTGAGCATGAGGAAATCGCTCAAAACTCTAAAAACTCTAGAAACTCAATTGGGCAAAGCGATATGGTGCAGCCTGGGGTGTTTAACAAATCAATCATTAACTCTGATGTTAAATCCAAGACGCCTTTTAATGTAGAGGGAAATGCTTTTATGAGGGATGATTTAAAAAACACTTTAAATATTGATGGTTTTGAAAGCGGGCAAGGTACATTGCCGAAGCTCTCAAATGAAGCATCACGAACAGAGCATGAGTGATAAAAGAATCAAAAAAATCACGAATGATAACAAGTAAATCAAAACACCTAACTAATTAACCAAGGACTAGACTTTGAAAACCACATACCACCTTCGCAGACGCCAAGTCGATAAATTGAGTAGCCATACTTTTGCAACTTTAGACAGTCCATCACTTTTTAAAAACTTTAGTAATATAGCTTTTGCTGTTGCAGTCCCTCTTGTTGTAATTGCTCTTGCTGGAACAATGAATAACGGAACTGCACTTACCTCAAGTGCATTTGATACTGTTGTATTGTGGTTAACGGATCTTGCACATTCAACATTTACTTTAATGCTAGCCCTTATTGTGCTTGTGATTGCTGGATGGCAAATTGCTCACGGGGGAGGATACAAGATGCTCGGTCTGGTATTGGCTGTGCTTGCAATCATGATACTTGGACCGACTTTTTTGACTACGATGGCAACAGCAATGCCCCCGTTATAAACCATCAATCATATTTTGTCTCACATTAAAAATGCAGCCAATCCTCACTTAATGAGTGAGTTTATTGGACTTCAAAGTTACACAGAACTTGATAACATGGTGATCAGTCAATTAGCTGGGGACAATCTCTACGTTGGAAGAGTGTACGCAATGGCGCCATTGACTGGTGGCGGTACTGAGTTCTCAAACCTTATTAGTTCAATATTAAAGTCTGCTCCAGACGATTCTGTGATGCAGTTTAGTTTGATTTGTTCCCCAGATTCATCTGTAAAGTCCACCTTTACTCAGGGTAAATTAACACAAAACATTGTTTTAAATGAATTGATAGCTGCCCAGGGAACCCTCTTTGAGCTGGGCTTGGTGTATGGACAAATTCCGGTGTTACCTGCAATAAATAAACTGCGTCTCATTATTAGCTTTAATATTCCCCTCAAGAGTGTTAGTCATGAGCATGTACAAAGTTCGGTATGGATACAAAATGAGTTTCTGAGTGGCTTAACTGTATGCGGATTTGGGGACGTATTGGTTCTTAAGCCGCAGGAAATCATTGGTATTTACAAACAATTTTCCAATATATTTACAGATCCAAAACCCGTCTTACTTGATCCCAATCTCCCCTTAAATCATCAGGTCTTCACCAGCGAGGATGTGATGGACTTTAGATCCAATAAATACATGCAAATGACCGACGGAGTCATTGGTCGTGTCGTCTCCGTAAAGACATTGCCAGAAGTTGTCCAAGACGGCTTGATGAACTTGATCATTGGTGCCCCGCTTAGCTCTGGGTCAGTTCGGGAGGGCGGTGGACACAGGATTGGTACGCCCTTTATTATCTCCACTAGCGTGAGATTGGCTAGGCAACAGGTTGAGTCCCAAAGAATTCAAAGATCGATATCCTCTAGGCAAAACACCAATAATTTACCCAAATGGCTTAACTTTGGAGCACCTAAAGAGTCCATCGTCGAGGACTTAAAGTGGATGGACGAAACCAGTTCGGATGGTGTTAATAAATATGTGTTCGTCAACCTTACTTGCTTTCTTTTTTCGACCGATCAATCCCAAGTAGATGAAGCTAGCTCTAATATGAAGACAACGCTAAATAACCTTGGGTTTGATGCAAGGGACGTTTTAATTAACCACGGAGTTAGGTGGGCCAATGCGTTGCCGCTTAACTTCTCACCCAAAATTGCAAAAAAATTAGACAACGAGGCTTTAATGCCTGCAACAAGTGCGGCTTGTTTATTACCCATTTACGGGGACTACTGCGGAAACGCCGTTTTCAAGGGTGGTAGGAACGTCAATAACTCCCAAAGTGGCTCTGCATTTCTCACGCGACGAGGCCGTGCCTTTTATTTTGATCCCTTCATCTCAGATACCAATAAAAACGGAATCATTTTTGCAGAATCGGGAGCGGGTAAATCTTTCGTCATGCAATACATGATTGCTAACCATTTAGCAGAAGGGGCAACGGTATTTTTGTTTGATAACGGTAAATCTACCAAAAAAACATGCTTAGCACTTGGTGGAGAATTTATCGAGTTCGCGATTGAGCGTGGACGAGAGACATCAATTAATCCGTTTTCTGGGTTGACTTCAATTGAATTTAACGAGCAAAGCGAGAACATATGTGATCTCTTGATCAAGATGTGCTATTTCCAAGAAACAATCCAAGCAGGTGCCAAGATTGTGATGAACGAGGCAGTTAAGTCTGCATTTGCTCAAAAGCAAGAGGATACAGAGATTGAGAATGTGGTTGAGGCGCTCTCCAACATAGTAGAAAACTACGAGAGCAAAGAGTTTTTAGAGCCTGAGTCTATCCAAGCCGCCAGAAATCTGAAGGTCAGACTCAACGCGTTCATCAAAAGTCCAACCAGGGGGCCATTCTTTAAGGGGCAATCTAACTTAAACCCTAAAAGTGCTTTCACAGTGATTGAGTTGTCATCTCTTGACGGGGATTTGCATTTAAAACAATGCGTACTCTTTTTTGTAATGAACACGATCATGAACAGAATCAAGTCAAGAGAGGGGCGCAAACTCATATTCCTTGATGAGGCCTGGCAACTTCTAAAGGACGAAACAGCAGCGAGTGCAATAGAAGGTTTTTTTAGAAAAATCCGAAAGGACAACGGCTCGATTTGGGTCATCACTCAGTCCCTAGACGACTTGAGCGGGAACGCTTGTGGTGAGGTCATCCTTGGTCAATCTCAGTGGAAACTAATCATGAAGCAAAAGCCTGAGGTTATTGATAAAAACCTTAAATCTGGGGCTATCTCCAGATTCGCATCGGATCCTTACTTTGTAAAGTCGTTAAAAGACATTGAATCATTGAAGGGCAAATACAGCGAGATTTTGATTATGGGGGACAAAATCTATGAAAGTGTCCGCTTGTATGTGCCTGAGTTTACGGGGGCTCTCTTCTCTAGCGAGGGAGCGGAGCGCGACACCGTGTTTAAACTGATGAACGACGGAATGAGTGCTGTGGATGCTGTCAGACTTGTTATTGCAAATCAGAAGGACGATAGAAATCGGTGGCTAGATGCAATCGTTTATAAGCTTAGCCAGGACGCAAGAATCAGTGAACTTCAGTTTATTGAAGAGTTGAAGGCTGCATTTGTTCGTAGTAAAAACCATGCCGAGAAAATTCCAGGTTAAGCCTAGACAGGTTTGAGAGTTTTGAGCATTAAAGACTAAGAAGACTAAGAAGACTAAGAGGACTAAGAAGATTAAATATCAGAGAATAAATATAAGAGACTCATGATTAGACACTCAATATTAGAAACTCAATAGTCAAGACCTCAACGTACCCAGCATCCTTTAACTTTTAATTAACTTTTAATTAACTTTACTTAAAAACGAGAATTTTTATATTTTGTACTCAAAAATCAAGCAAAGTGTCAGTGTCTTTTTAGAACACAAGATTTCTGTTTTAAGTGCTCTATGCTCATTGATGGCGGGCACTTTATTGCTTCACTGCTTGTTGCACTTAACTCAGGATGAGGGTACGCCCTCGGTAACTGACATATTAAGTTCGCACTTTAAACTGGTTATGAGCTTAGTCGATCATTTTAGGGAGAGCGCACCGGGTAGTCTAATTCGGAATACGAATGCGAATACTTATTTTTTGATTAAACCTGTAGCTCCTGCTAAGTACGCTTTGGTTGCAAAAGAGTCCGTCATCTTTGGTGCCGTGTTTGATAGACCGGGGGCCAGTCAGGCACAGTTAAATAGCCAGGTCCTAGAACCTACGCTTGCGTTCCTAGCAGAACTCCAAAATGAGGGCTATGTGGTGATTGATACCACATTGGACTCAAATGGAAACATGGGAATAAGCGCAATTCCTAACGGTGCTATTGATTTAACAGAGAAGCTAAAAGCGCGTGTACAAATATCTCAAAAATAAGTGGCAATTGCTAGATAGATCTCTGGTTCGAAATTTTCTTTGTGTCGAGTTTGTACTCTTCGCACTGTTATTGGGTTTAACGTCCTATCCAGTGCCAATGTTGGCTATAGATTTAAACAAGGAGCATTGTTTAAATGATGTACATCTGGCACTGCTGGTTCCGTTTAGATTTTACAAAGCAGAGATTGAGCGGGGGGATTTAATTTACTTTGAACCTAGTGCCGTCCCTGAACTGGGCTATCTCAAAGACCATTTTGTAGTAAAGCAAGTATCAGGAGTACCCAAGGATTTACTTATCGTGGATACACAGGGGGTATGGATTAACCAAAAACAATTGGCCTATGAAATACCTAATGCGACAAATAATGCGACAAATAATGCGACAAAGGATGAGTTAAAAAATCATAAGTTTGTAAAGAATGAACGAATAGGTCAAGCCAAATATTTTGTGACGGGGGATAACCCACGATCTAATGATTCAAGGTATTGGGGTTATTTAGAGAAGGCTCAAATTTTGGGCAAAGCTTACAAATTACTCTGAACTGGCAATATCAAGTGATTCACATTGAGAATTTATATTTTGACGTCCGAAATTTGAGGTCGTTGTTCTATTACCCAAATCGTCATCTAATTTTTATTGGAGTTATTTTGTTTTTGCTAACTCAAGTTAACGCTAGTGCTCAACTGCAGTCACAAACCAATTCAAATAGTTTTAATGAAACAGCAAGCTTTGATAGTACCTCCTGGGATAGTTACGGGGAAG
>CAIWAO010000094.1 GCA_903910745.1 uncultured Burkholderiales bacterium | reverse complement strand
TTTTTCGTTTCTTCCTTTTTTTCTTCACCGGCGTAGGCGGGCGCGCTCACGCTTATGAAGCCAAGACATGCGCAAAGAAGTAGGAGAATGGATTTTTGAGAGAGTTTCATAGCGTTGATTTAAATTACCTCATCCCTTAGATCGGAGTGATAAACAATAGCTTGAGGAATAATTTCGATAAAAAAGTTTCACGATCTCTAAATTATTTGGAAATTAATCTTCAACTGTATAACAAGTGGAATTCTTGTACCACTTACCCTTGTTGGTGACACAGTTTTGACTGATCACGCTTTTGCCCACATCCGACAGGAAATACTGTCTGAATACTTTATTACCCTTGAGTATCATGCTCACACTTCTGTAAGTTGTACAAAATTTTCCGGTCGTACAAGTACTCATTTCCTTGTTTGATGAGAAAAAATTCACGCTAATTCTGCCAGGTGTTAGGTGGTTTTCATTCGCCACGCTCACCAAACAAAGGACCCCGTCAACCATTGGGATTTTGGCAATTTCAGAGAAATAGTTCAACTCAGCTACCAAAACCTCCCTGAACCAGGGCGCTACGACGCCCTGACAGTCGTAATAATCTAGTTTATAAGTATGCACCACAATATCAATCATGGGTTTGTTTTTAGGACCCAAGAGCAACATGGGCTCTTTGCCTGAGGTTGGGGGATGCGCTTTTAAGGACTTTTTGGGTTGTCCTGCAGCGTCCAGCATATTGTCCAAAAAGCTTTGCGGGGGCTGCACAGCGTCCATAGGCCTGACTGAGTTGCTGGATGAACTGCTAGTCGGCGTTGTCGTCCCCGCGCTTGGTAGCTCCGATTTTGCAGGGATAGGTCTGTATTTTGGGCTATCCGGTTTGTCCTGAGCCGAGCTCTGTGCAAACAAGATAAAAGAAATACTCAGGCCGAGTAAGAGTTTGTAAAACATATTAAGCAATTCACCAAATGAACCTACATAGGGTGTACTTTATCACCTTGTTGGCACTATTTTTGGGCCAATCACTATCGTTTCTAGCCTCAAAACTCAAGTTTTAATGTTTCAGTTCGAAACTACATTACTCCTTGCGTGAGAAGGGCTTTGCAAGGTTGTGCATTTCATTGATTAAAAACGCGTTTTATCGACCTTACAGCACTAGAATTCAGTGCTTGTTAACGTAAAGAGTTAAACATTCAGGCATCTTGAGTGCAAAATCATTGCAGTTAACTGTCCTGATCATTGAGATTATTCATGTTATTTAAACGCTTGGTTTTGTTGGCCGTTCACTTGCCTTTGCTACTCATTTACTCCTGTGGTGGCCAGGGCAGTTATAGTGGACCGCCCCCGGGCACCTTCAACGTAATTATCACAGTCAGTGGTTTACCCAGCAACAGCACCTCCTTGGTGGTTGTTCAAAACAATAACACCAACCCATTAAGCTTTTCGGGCAATGGTGTTCAAAAAATCAATCTCCTGAGTGGTGCGAGTTACAACATCACTGTGACCACACAGCCTTCTCCACTCATTTGTAGCGTCTCCTCTGGCAGCGGCACAAATACGGGGACAAACGACATCAACGTCAGTGTCGTTTGCAAAGAGCAGTATGTCTACGTCACCAACTACGCAGCTAACTCACTATCGGTATTGGGTTTGGGGCAGGGGAACGTACTTCTCCCAGTCGCTCAGGCCAATACTGGCGTCAACCCAACCAAAGTAGTCATCCATCCTACAGGGCTGTTTGCTTATGTTGCCAATTACACGGATACGACCATCTCTCAATTCTCTTTGGGTGTGGGATCGATTACTGCGTTAGCAACACCAACGATCTCAACCGGAGCCAATGGAGCTGGCCCCTACGATATGGCCGTCTCTCCTAATGGGTCCTACCTTTATTGCGTAAATATCAACTCCGGAACTATTACGCAGTTCTCCATCGGCGCATCGGGTAGTGGTGCGGGTCAGCTTACCCAAATATCTACGCCACTCTCCATTGGGACCGGAATCAATAGCATTGCCATTGATTCGAGCAGCACCTACGTTTATGTGACCAAAGGTGGTAATTCATCGGCTATATATACCTTTCAGATACAAGCCAACGGCGCTTTGCAGCAGTTGAG
>CAIWAO010000093.1 GCA_903910745.1 uncultured Burkholderiales bacterium | reverse complement strand
TCTTAATTATCCCGAACTAATTGCAAATATGGCAAATATCAGGTCGGCAATGCATGATGCAAAAGTAACAAGAGCATTGGTTATCAGTACCAAGATGGAAACATTCGAAGATGTACACAGCATAGCCATGCAATACGATAACTTTTGGTGTACGGTTGGTGTTCACCCAGACGAGGAGGGTGTAATTGAGCCTAATTATGTGGATCTATTATCTAAATCTTCTCGGCCCAAAGTAGTAGGCATTGGAGAAACAGGGTTGGATTACTACCGATTGGGCGAGAGAAATGTTGCCGATATGGAATGGCAACGAACCAGATTTAGAACTCACATAAAAGTAGCCCAAGAAGCTCGACTTCCCCTCGTTATTCACACCAGAAGTGCTTCGGAGGATACACTTAAAATTTTAGTCGAAGAGGGGGAAGACGGATCAACAGATAGTGTTGGCGGGGTCTTTCATTGCTTTACTGAGAACGAATACGTTGCAAAGCGAGCCTTGGAGTTGGGATTTTATATTTCATTTTCTGGAATTGTTACTTTCAAGAACGCTAAAGAATTGAAAGAGATCGCTACTTGGCTACCTCTTAATCGTTTATTAATCGAGACCGATAGTCCATATTTAGCCCCGGCGCCACATCGCGGCAAAACTAACACTCCTGCATATGTCCCGTTGGTAGCCCAACACATTGCAGAACTTAGAGGAATAAGTGTTGAAGAGGTTGCAAAAGCCAGTAGTGATAATTTTGAAAATTTATTCAAAAACATAAATGCATCAACAATCCCTAATTAGTTTTCTACTTAGCCCTTTTATTAAGCGTAAGATAGATAAGTTACCATTTCTAATGGTTACATTATTAGTGTGTTGTTGTCTTATGCAATGTGCTTTTGCTGGATCCTATGAGGACTTTTTTAATGCAATTGAGCTTGATAAGGCGGATCAAATCTCAATAATACTTGCTAAAGGTTTTGATCCAAATACACCATCTGAAAATGGTGAACCACCACTAATAGTTGCAGTAAAAAAGGGATCTGTAAAAGTAGTCCAAACACTTTTATCCATAAAAGGTATAGACATTGACCGTACCAACTTACAAGATGAAAATGCACTTATGTTTGCTGTTTTTAATAACAACATAGAAATTGCTCAAAGGTTAATAAATTCTGGGTCAGAGGTAAATAAAACTGGTTGGACACCTCTTCACTACGCTTCAACCAAGGGTAACATTTTAATGATTAAATTACTCTTGGATCAAAGTGCATACATAGATGCTGAATCTCCCAACGGGACGACACCTTTAATGATGGCCTCCAGATACGCTGATGAGCAGTCAGTTCGTTTCTTAATTGAACAGGGAGCTGACCCCACTATAAAAAACCAACTGGATCTACGAGCGTCAGATTTTGCAAATATGCGAAACAATGCTAGCGTAAGCTCATATTTGTTAAAACAAGAGCAAATATGGAAAGAATTACATCATTAATATAAGGAAAACTTAATATGATTGATCCACATCTAATTACTGAAAACCTCAAACATCTTTACACTGGGGCCGTTCATGATGTTTTAAGGAGTATGGGGATATCAAATTTTGTGTTACCCCATAACATTCGTCCGCTTGATCCTGAGCTAAAAATGTTTGGACCGATTTGGACAGTTTCAGGGAAAATTGACAAAACAGTGTCAGCCCATGATTCATTACTTGCTTGGACAGGACTTTTATCTAAAGCCCCAAGTGGACATGTCGTGGTATGTCAACCAAATAACAACGATGTTGCTTTAATGGGTGAATTGTCTGCAGAAACATTGAAAAATAAAGGCGTACTTGGTTATTTTGTGGATGGGGGTTGTAGAGATACTGACTTTATTTTGAAATTACGGTTTCCTGTTTGTCATAGTTTTTTTACGCCCGAGGATATCGTTGGTAGATGGATTGCCACTGAATTTGAAAAATCAATCAAGATTGGAAATGTAATTATTAACAATGGTGACTATATTTTGAGTGACCGCGATGGTTCGATCGTGATTCCTAAAGAAATCATTCAAACGGTCATTCAAAAGACCACCGAAGTCGAACTCGCTGAGAACAAAGTACGTGATGCTATTCGTAATGGGGAAGACCCAGTTCAGGCGTACCTTAAATACGGCAAGTTTTAAAACCTATTATCCTCACTTAGATATATTTTGTATTTAACATAATATACATCGTATAAAGTGAAAAATATATACAGTCTTTCAATATCTTGCCTTTGTTTTTGCGTGCTGCGATCAAATTTCATTCAAATTGACTAGAACATTGTCATTCTAAAAGTTTCAATCTTAATGAATAGTTAGCTCGTTATAATCAAAAAATGGACTTACGCATACTGCTCAGTCATTTACACAATCAAAAGAATTAATATGAAAAGTAAGTTCCTAAACGTTAATCTCATCATATTAATTTTGTGTCAGGGACTATTTCTAACCAACAATGTTACTTTCATTGCAATTAATGGACTTGTTGGACTCTCCCTTGCTCCTACAGCTTGGCTCGCTACTTTGCCAGTTATGGGTTACGTTGTTGGCGGAGCTCTATCAACTCCTTTGGTCTCCAAAGCTCAAGCAAAATTTGGTCGTAAGAGATGTTTTCAATTGGGCCTTTTGGTTGCTATATTTTCAGCCCTGATATGTGCTTACGCCGCTTGGATTCAAAATTTCTATATTCTGATAACTGGCACTTTCATAGCGGGATTTTATAGTGCCAACGGCCAACTCTATAGATTCGCAGCCGCTGAGGTAACAACCAAAGAATTTAGAGAAAAAGCCGTATCCTGGGTTCTAGCAGGTGGTCTATTAGGTGCAATTGTTGGACCCAATTTGGCAGCCTGGACACACAACTTATTTGAAACACCATTTTTGGGGGCATATGTTAGTCTTTGCTTTGTAGGATTGTTAGGATTTTTGCTGATGAATTTCATTAGTTTTCCAGTAGAGGATCAAACATACACTCACACGACAAATATTAGATCAACCTTTGAGTTAATCAAACAACCAGTTTTCATCGTATCTGTCATATGCGCAGCGTTTGGCTACGGGATTATGAACTTGCTAATGGCGGCAACTCCTCTCGCTATGAAGATCTGCAGTTTATCTTTCTCTGATACGGCATTGGTGCTAGAGTGGCACGTTATAGGGATGTTTGCACCTGGTTTTTTTACGGGATCATTGATCAAACGTTTTGGAAAATTCAAAATAATGATGCTCGGTGTCATGCTTAATTTACTTTGTGTGATTATTGCTTTGTCCGGCACAGACCTAACACACTTCCTAATAGCCTTATTCTCACTTGGGGTTGGTTGGAACTTCATCTTCACAGGGGCAACCACCCTAGCAATGACAACTTATAGAGCTGAGGAAAAAAATAAAGCACAAGGTGCAATAAATTTCTTTGTTTTCGCAACCATGGCGACTACATCATTTGGTTCTGGAGCTTTGATAACAACCCAAGGATGGAGCCTTCTTAACATTAGCTCTCTTTTCTTTATTGTTCTGGTTTTATTTACTTTGGTTTGGTGGAGAATTAAATTCAGCAACGAACAAAGTTCCTAGGACTCATTCATGAAGATTGAAAGTACTAAATCGACTTTAAATCACAATAACGTGTTTGTGATTGAGCACTCTTTGGTGCAACATAAACTCACCTTAATGCGAATGAAGGGTACCAGCTCTGCTTCATTTAGAGCCTTGTTAAATGAAATAAGCATGCTCATGGCTTATGAAATTACAAAAGAGATGCCTACAGAATTTACAACGATTGATACTCCCTTGGAGACTATTAGCAGTCCTGTAATTGATGAGAAAAAGTTGGTATTCGTAAGCATTCTCCGTGCAGGTAACGGCATATTGGATGGACTTTTGAGCGTTGTACCCTCAGCTAGCGTAGGTCACATCGGTTTATACAGAGATCCTAAAACCTTAGAGGCGATTGAGTACTACTTCAAAATGCCTCCTCAGATGGAGGACAAAGACGTTATCGTAGTTGACCCTATGCTTGCAACGGGTCACACGGCTGTAGCGGCGATAAATAGATTAAAAGCATTGAAGCCAAAGTCTATTACGTTCTTATGTCTTATTAGCTGTCCAGAAGGTGTTAAAACGCTCCATGAGTCACACCCAGACATAAAGATATTCACTGCATCTATTGACCGAGAATTGAACGATCACGGCTATATTCTTCCTGGTTTAGGGGACGCTGGAGACAGGATTTTTGGTACAAACTAATGCAGTACTTTAAATTATAGAAATCTCCAGCCATATATCTAGGTCACCCTTGAGCTCGAAACTTGATCAATTCATGTAGTGCGCTTTGCAAAGTATTGAGTGGAGAGCTCCATTCACCTGGACTCAACTGACGAAACAAAGTCGCACACGAATACCAATAACTCTTATTAGATTCAAGCATCCACCTCCAATCGGGTGAATACGGTAACAAGATCCATGTGGGTTTGCCCAATGCCGCCGAAAAATGAGCGGTAGAGTTGTCAATGCTTATGACTAAATCACAGGCATTGATCAGACTTGCGAAACCATCTAAATCATTAAATACATCAACGTCAGTAGTTATCAATGAGCCGGATTCATTTAAGGACTGCTTTTTAAATGAATCAAAATCATCTATAGGGTACTGTAGATTGACTAACACTACTCCAGGGAAATTTAAAGCATCAATTAAATCATCAAGTCCAACGCTACGAGCCATACCGTTCTTAGGATTTGTTGATTTCCAGCTAATTCCACAAATCAAAGGCTTCCCGGGGCTCCTAATTGCCCCTTTGTTACTTTTAATATAAGTTTCAATAATCAATTCAAATAGCGAAGCGCTTCTTTGAGTGTCAGCTATTAAATAATCAGAATCTATAGCATTGGTATTGGTGGAATTTAAGTTAAACAAATACCCAAGACTACCCATGGGTAAATGAGCGTCATATAGGTCCTCATTGATCTCCCCTTCTTTGCTGTAAAAGTCGATATTAGGAAAAGAGCGCTGAAAAAGCACAATGAGTCTTGGATCAACTGTGACACACAGTTTTTTAACAGCACTTTGAAGTGTCCTAAACATACTAGCAAACATCACCTCGTCCCCTACTCCTTGCTCAGACCAAAGCAGGGCGGTTTTGGTGATGGGCGGCATGGTATCAGGTTCAATTAAATTAGGTTTATGAGTTGCTAATGGCTTAGGGACAAATTCTGAATCAAGTAGTCTTTTCTCATACAGGGGCCAAGCAGCTGAGAATTCACCTTTTAAAAGCAAAATAATCGCTTTGTTTATTAAAGCTTTTAAGCTCTTGTTATCTAAATCTATTGCATTGTTAAAACAATCCAAGGCCCCTTCTAAATCTAAATTATGTTGAAGAGCAACTCCCTTATTAACCATCGCATCTGTATGCGTTGGATTAGCTTTTAATGCATTGTTATACGACTTTAAGGCAAGACTGACTTGACTCGAGTCTTTAAATAAGTTGCCAAGGTTATTATGAGCATCTGCAAAGTTAGGATCAATCTTCAGGCATTGCTCGTATGTTTTATGAGCCAATTGAATAGAACCTGATTCTTTGTATAAATTTGCTTTGTTATAGTAAGTTTGAACATGGTTAGGGGCAAGACATAGAGCAAGGTTGTAATCAAACATTGCATTATCTTTAATCCCCATTTTTTGATAAAGATTACCCCTGTTATTGTAAAAACTCGGGTTAGTCCGCTCTAAACCAATTGCAAACTCATAGCTCTTTAAACACTCCTCATACCGATTCATTCTTTGAAGAGCATTACCTCGGTTCAAATATGTGATTGACTTGTAGGGATCGGCCAAAACGGCCCGGTCAAATAGCTCTAATGCACCCTCAAAAACCTGCATTTCCTGGAGTAAATTGCCACAGTTGTTAAGTAAATCCACAGAGGTTTCAAAGCCTGGACGAAGTAATAAATCCTTATAAATAGCCAATGATTCATCAAATAATCTCAACTCTTTTAAACAGCTGGCTTTGTTAAAAGATGCATCAAAATAATCAACCTTAATTCTCAATGCATCGTTATAACTTTTAATGGCAAGCTCATATTGTTGTATATTTTGTAAAGCAACCCCTTTGTTAAAAAAAGCTTGTAAATACGAGGGATCAATTTTGTTGATACGAGTGTAAATATCAATTGCTTTTTTAAATTCTCCGATATGTTGGTATAAATTGGCAGTATTGTTTAATGCATCTAAATAAGTTGAATCCAGCTTCAGCGCACGCTCATACATCTTAAATGCAAGTGATGTGTCCCCGGTTTGAGCTAGAACGAAACCGTAATTGTTGAAAACTTTTGGATTCTTCTTGCTGATCGCAATAGCTTCATTAAAATACCGGATGGATAGCTCGTAATCTTTGAGATTGGCATAACAAGATGCAATAAGCTGCAAGCTATCAAAATGTTTGGGTTGTAGCTTTAATGTTTCATTAAAAATTTCAATAGCGCGTTCGAATTGATTCGACTGAAGAGATGACAATGCTCTCTTAAAGAGTTCATCAAAATTTGAAACTATCGGCATAAATTAATGTGAATCGGGATGCTCACTTGTTTCATGGTGATGACTGTGGTGATTCCAGAAAAGAAAAACCTCCTTCTCCTGAGTTGCTAAAGTGACTTTTTGTCCAAAAGGAAGGCAGATTTTCAGGGGGACATGACCAAAGGGTAGATCACAAAAAATTGGAATTTTGAGTTGTTGAGATAAATATTCAAAAACAGAATTTAATTTGTATCCTTTATCGTGCGGGGTGAGCTTGAATTCAGTAAAAGCCCCAAAGATGATTGCTTTTTGCTTTGCAAGAATGCCGGCTTGGAGGAGTTGTAATAGCATTCTTTCGATTCTGTAAGGATGCTCTCCCACATCCTCTAAAAACAAAATACCTCCCTCAACATTTGGGAAATAAGGTGTGTTTAATAAAGAGCACACAATCGCCAAATTACCCCCCCAAAGAGTTGCATCTTCAATTGAGAGACTACTGCGGCCTGTTAAAGCCTTAACAAATAATTTCTTTGATATTGAACTGTTCAGTTTCCAACCGGTCCCCTCCCCTCGTCCTAGTACCATATCTTCAAAACAAAGTTTCATGATTTCATTTGGCTCTTCTTCACTGCCAAAGTCAGAGATTAAGGCAGGACCAGCCCAAGTACTCTGCCCAGTCATTGCCAGTACTGCCATTTGAAAAGCTGTAAAGTCACTTAATCCCACAAACGTGGTGCCTGAATGAATAGCTTTTGCAATTTTCTTATAAGGCATTTTTGGTAAAAGCCTTGATAACCCGTAACCTCCGCGGGTGATCATCGCGATGTCAGCTCCGCTGGTCGTTGCTCGTTCAATTGAAGCCAATCTTTCTTCATCACTTCCAGCAAATCTCTCAAAAGATTTGAGCGCTGAGGGGTCAACTTGAATTTCATGCCCAAGTTCTTGTAATCTCTTGATTCCTCGCCTAAGGGCGACCTTATCCCTCACAGCTCCAGAGGGCGAGTAAATGTAAATAGAAGACATATTCTTAAAAATTTTTATAAAAGGTAGAGATCAGCCAATGATCAATGTGAATTAGAGATTTTGATTGCTATTTTTTCCAGAGGGTTTTTTGTCAAGTCTTCTAGCCTTAAAAAAATCTTTTAATAGCTTAGCACATTCTTCTTTGAGCAGACCAGCGTGCAAGGTGGTCTGGTGGTTAAGGACCGGGATTTCAAATAGATTTAACACTGAGCCTGCAGTTCCAATCTTTTCATCGCTCGCTCCGTAAAATACGTTTTTTAGCCTTGCTTGCATTATGGCTCCACTGCACATCGCACAAGGCTCTAAAGTTACATAAAGATCGCAATCTACCAATCTATAGTTCCCTAGTTTTGATGCACCACGGCGAAGGGCTTGGATTTCTGCGTGAGCACTGGGATCATTTAGGCTAATTGAATGATTATGCCCGGCGGCGATAACCATACCTTCTTTTACGAGAACTGCACCAACAGGTACCTCCCCCTTGGACGCGGCTAACTCTGCTTGCTCTAAAGCTAGCCTCATGAACCCTGTGTGATGGGGGTTAGTAATAAACTCTGACATCAAAAATCTTTACTTCGTTACCTTGAGTCCCAAACGAGACATCCAATTTGCCAATGACTTTTCCTGCTCATTGCCGCTTGAGTAAATATCGTACATTTTAGGGTGTGCTTCAGGGCGGTGTTGATTGAGCTTGATTTTACTTTTAATATCAAGCACTCTCATTTCAAAGGCAACTATGGCAGATAACATTGGAGTTGTATAGGTGTCAGGTAATGCACGCCACTGATCCGCATATATTGCTTCATGGTCAGCAATCAATTGTTTCAAAATCACATCTTTAGTATGATTTTCATCAACCAGTTGTGCCTTAGCTTTAATATGAACACTCACATAATTCCATGTGGGTACTCTCGCTAAATCTGGATAAACGGAGGGAGACATATAAGCTTGTGGTCCAAGAAATGTAATTAAAACCTCAGGCCTTTGTTGCATAAATTTCCAGTGCGGATTTGCTCTCGCACAGTGACCAATAATAAATAATTCCCCACCTTTTATATCCAGATGTAAGGGTAGGTGCGTTACATACGGAAAACCATCGTCGTCATTGGATATCAATGAGGCAAAGGGGTTCTCCCTGATCAGATCCTGAGCAAAAATTGGCTCATCAAATTGCTTGGGAAGATACATTGTTATTACATGCCTTTTTACAAAAAATCCAGTTCTAAACTTAATCTACCATCTGAAAGAAACTAAATATCGCCAATTATGTTTCCAAGAATACCCTTAACACAATTAAAATTTGCAATCATCCAGATATTCATTTTTTGTGCACCATACGATAATTTGTTGTAAATATTTATCACCCAATTCAGACATAAAAAACTTAATAAGTTATGCACAAAAAATGGGGAGAAATAGTGAATTTTCAAAGAAAAAGCCTGAATTAATGAGCCTTTGTTAGCGGTGATTAAAAATTACTCAATAGGTAAAAAAAGCTCGAAATTTCGACTTTGAGAAAAGATTATGTCAACAAAGTCATTCTATGGGTACTTAATAATAATTACTTTTATATTAGGGTAAATATATTTAAAAAAATTAACGATACCGAGCTTCTGATGGTGTTCAAAATATGAGAAACTAAAAAATGTGAATGCAGTATGGGTCAAAGCTAATATGAGAAGAGTCTCAAGGGGATAAAACATGTTGCTAAAGTCTAAACAATCAACGATTCAAGAGCACTGCGTAAGTTGCAGATACGCCTTACAGTCTGAGACTTCCAATACTGGGCTCAGGTGCGGACAATCTTATTACGCGTTACCTGCTATTTATAGAAAGCCTATACCGCACAATAATTATCCTGTTGTACAAAGCAAGGACCATTGCGTGAGTTGGACGACCAATATTAACCAAGTATTAAAGCCACCAGTTAAAAAATCTCCAACTCACCAAGGCTCCAGTAGTACCCCCCTTACCTTTGCATAAATCTTTCGAGCGTTTTTTTATTTTTCAAATCTCTTTTTAGTTAATTTGAGCGCTATCAGATAAGCGGTTATTGCTGTTATCAAGAGTACACATAAATGAGTAATAGCAAACTCAGGCCATTGACCCAAAAATAACGGTCTGACTAGCTCAATAGATTGTGTTAACGGGAGATACCATGAGATCAGTTGGATCCACTCTGGCAACTGCGATCTTGGAAAAAATACACCGCTTAAAAACGTCATCGGCGTCAAAAACAGAGTGAAGTAGTAGGTAAAAAAATCATAACCTTTTGCTAGAGCGTTGAATATAAGTGCGATGCAGCTAAAAGTCACACCCACCAAAAGCAAAATTGGCCAGGCAATAAAGAGCATCGGACTATGTGAAATTCCAAGACATAGCATCACAAATAAAATTGCAGTTACTGTGAATAAGGATTTAAAAGCAGCCCAAAGCATTTCAGCCATCAAGACATCATCTAAGCGAATGGGTGCATTCATAATGCCGTCCCACGTCTTTTGTACATGCATCCTTGAGAAGGCTGAGTAAAGTGCCTCAAACGTAGCAGCGTTCATTGCACTCATACAAATAGAACCACTCGCAAGAAATAACAAGTAGGGAATTTCTACACCGTTTAAAGAAACTTTTCCAATCAATGCCCCCATTCCGTATCCGAAAGCAACTAACCACATTAACGGCTCGGCAATGTTTCCAATTAAACTGGGTATGGCAAGTTTTTTCCAGACAAGCAAATTTCTTGAAAATACAGGCCACCATCTAAAAAAAGGACTTCTGGGTGTAATTGCTAAATTCATGACTCCTCCCTAATTTGTCGACCTGTTAACTTTAGAAATAAATCTTCTAAATTCACAGGGCGATGTAGCACTCTGAGGTCTGGATAGGCAGCCAGTTCTTTTAAAATTTGCTGAGAATTTGAAGTGTATAGATAAATACTCTCCCCAGTTATCTCTATGCGATTTGCAAATGAAGCCAATGGCTGATCTTTTAAACTCGTAGCACCCGGACCAAAAACCTCTATGACTTCGGGTTCCAATTTTTCTTTCAACAAATCTCTGGGTTTTCCTTCAGCTATGATACTTCCGTGGTCCAGAACAATGAGCCTTTGGCACAGACGCTCAGCCTCATCCATAAAATGAGTTGTAAGAAGAATTGATTTGCCTTTTTGAACCAATTGACTTAGCCTCTCCCACATTAAGTGCCTTGCTTGTGGGTCTAATCCTGTAGTTGGTTCATCTAGAAGTAAAAGGTCTGGATCATTGATCAGTGCTCTGGCTAGGCTCAGACGCCTTTTCATTCCACCAGATAGTTCGGAGGGTTTTGCGTTTGCTTTTTGGCTTAGAGATGCAAACTCTAACAACTCAGGGATTCTTACTGATAATGTTTTGCGGTCAATATTAAAATAATTACCGTATACCCTTAAATTCTCAGCGCAAGTAAAATCCGGGTCTAGTGTGTCAAATTGACTCACAACACCAATCCTAGATTTAATGTACAAAGCGTCTTGGGGCATTCGGTGACCGAACCCAGTGACAGAGCCAGAGTCTGGACTAGTCAGCCCTAGACACATTCTAAGAGTTGTAGTTTTTCCAGCTCCATTAGGGCCAATCACTCCCAGGCATTCTCCCGGTGCAATAGAGAAAGTGACATTGTTAACAACTAAATTGTCCGAATATGTTTTAACAAGTGACTTACACTGAAAAAAAAGGTTTTCCATAAAAAGTAATAAATTGTTTAAAGATTAGACTCCAATACATGGACGGTATGAACCTTAAAGTCAACCTAACTGTATACGTTAATATAATAGGCTTAAAACTTTTTAAGTAGGTTAATTGGAACAGAGAAAGTATAGTGCATCAAAAAGCCGGTCATCAAATCTTTGACATGTTCATGAGTTATCTAAGCTAAATACCCCAACAAGCCTTGTGGTTCCTATTGCAACCATATAAAATTACAAGGGCTGTAAAGATGAGATCTCCTTAGGCGAGAACTCTGCCCATTAAATTCAAAACGGTATTAATTTAAATTTACTTTTTCTCTTCCCATGATTCATTGAGGAAAGCAAATGATCACGAGCTCACAACCATAAGATATAAAAAAAGCTGTTGCTTTAGCTAAGGACTTTTAATGGCAATAACACAAAAACTAAAAACTTTTGACATTACACGTTATCTGGAGAGCGAAGAGGCGATGGCTGAATATTTGTCACAAGTTCTTGAAGACGGTGACAACAACGAACTTATTCGCGCGCTAGGCCATATTGCTAAAGCCAAAGGTATGGCTATAGTTGCTAAAGAATCAGGTTTAGGTCGTGAAAGTCTTTATAAAGCGCTATCAGAGGGCTCTCAACCGAGATTCGAAACCATCACAAAAGTGATTAATGCTCTTGGTTTAAAAATCAGCGTACACGCTTAATTTGCCTCTTCCTCAGATTATTCCCACTCAATAGTGGCTCTTATAAAAAAGCCATATAAATCAAGCACTTCTAAGTAAAAATGTAGAGTTGTGTAACTTTTGCGTAACATTTTGAGTACTTAAGGTATCTTAATTATTTTTGTGAGTGTTAGTGTACATAGGAAAAAATATAGAAGTTACACAAAGTGTAAGTTCTTTTAG
>CAIWAO010000092.1 GCA_903910745.1 uncultured Burkholderiales bacterium | reverse complement strand
GTCAGCTCGTAAAATTATCGTGATTACAGGCCATGAGTCTGAGTTGGTGAGAGCTGGTGCAACCACTTTCTTTGAGAGTGCTCACGACAGGAGCCAAAATTCACAATTGGAGTTTGCCCTGCAAATGCCTCAATTAGGCACCGGGCATGCCATCCAACAAGCTGTCCCTCATCTATTAGATGATGGGCTAGTCATCGTTTTGTCTGGAGATGTACCTCTAACCCAAGTTAGAACTTTGAAGAGCTTAATTGAAACGAGTTTTAGTGAGGGATCGAAAAATAGTGAATCTGCAAACTCGTTGAGCTTACTTACTTTGAAAGCTTCCAATCCATTTGGTTATGGTCGGGTCATACGAGATGCTAGCAATGCGGATAAGATTTTAGGAATTATTGAAGAAAAAGACGCCAATGCTGAACAAAAGCTAATCACAGAGGTTTATACCGGTGTTTTGGTGGCACCCACAAAATTCTTGAGACGGTGGGTGAACTCCATTGACAACAACAACGCTCAAAAAGAATACTACCTAACAGATGTCGTCAAATTGGCTGTTGCTGACGGGGTGCCAGTCAAAGCTCTTTGTATCAACGATCCCGTTGAAGTGATGGGTGTAAACAGTCCTGCACAACTCTCTGAGCTTGAGCGTGCGTATCAATTAAGTCTTGCAGTTAAATTAATGCAAGACGGAGTGAGGCTCAAAGATCCTAGTCGAATCGACATCAGGGGCCAACTTCAATGCCGGGAAGACGTGGAGATCGATGTTAACTGTGTTTTTAAAGGACTGGTCCATATCGGGACCGGTGTTCGTATTGGTCCCAACTGCATTATTCAGAACGCTTTGATTGAGAGTGGGGCTGTGATAGAGGCATACACTCACATTGAGGGTGAAAGTCCTGAAAAACCAGTTAAGGTAGGCGAATTTGCAAAAATTGGACCTTTTGCTAGACTAAGACCAGGTGCTGTTTTAGGTGCAGATGTTCACGTGGGTAATTTTGTTGAAATAAAGAACTCAACCCTTGCCGCGGGTGCTAAAGCAAATCACTTGGCTTACGTTGGAGATGCAAGTCTGGGAGAACGAGTCAACTTTGGTGCTGGAGCGATCACGGCGAATTACGACGGCGCCAATAAACACAAGACAGTGATTGAAGAAGATGTTCACATCGGGAGTAACTCGGTACTCGTTGCACCAGTCACTATAGGAGCCGGTGGCACTGTTGGCGCGGGCTCAACGATTACGAAAGAGACCTCAAAAGGTGCTTTAACTATTACAAGAGCTAAACAAATCAGTATTCAAAATTGGTCAAGACCCATTAAAGTTAAAAAGTAAATCGATAGGTTCTGAGAAATGAATGACCTTGTTTCTCAATAGTTATTTTAAAAAATTTTTAGGAAATTTTATGTGCGGTATTGTCGCCTCGGTCTCTTATAGAAACATTGTTCCGATCCTTGTTCAAGGGCTTCAAAGACTTGAATACAGGGGTTATGACTCTTGCGGTGTTGCAGTGCACTCGGACGGCCTAAAGCGTGCAAGAAGTACAAAGCGTGTGTCTGAGTTGATGGAGCAAGTCAGCGCCGAGCTTATCCAAGGTACCACAGGAATAGCCCACACGCGCTGGGCTACACACGGAGTCCCTGCGGTTCATAACGCTCACCCCCACTTTAGCCATGGACCAAATGTTGGAGATAATGAAGGGGAAGGTCGTGTAGCAGTTGTACACAACGGGATTATTGAAAATTATGAAGAGCTCAAAGCCGATCTTCAAAAGGTTGGTTATGTGTTTCAAAGCCAAACCGATACTGAGGTGATCGCTCACCTGATTGATAGTTTATACAAAGGCGATCTGTTCAAGGCTTTAAAGGATGCATTGCCAATGCTAAGAGGTGCATATGCACTTGCTATATTTCATAAAGATGAGCCCAATAGAATTGTTGGCGCCAAGTCCGGTTCACCCCTTATATTGGGAGTTGGTCTTGATAAGGCTGGTAATACCAATGAAGTGTTTTTAGCAAGCGACGCGATGGCCTTAGCGGGTGTGACCGATCAAATTGTCTATTTGGAGGAGGGCGACATCGTAGATGTTGCCAAAGGGTC